>NZ_JBDYCV010000008.1:0-67143 GCF_040495915.1 Shigella sp. FJ200513
TCTGATGGAAATGGAAGCCACGCAAGCACCTTAAAATCACCATCATACACTAAATCAGTAAGTTGGCAGCATTACCTTGATGTCCAGTCCCGTACTCTACGCGCCAGAGGGAAATTCACCTGGCGCGTATTTTTGTTCGCGGATTAGCTACGGCTGAGCACGCCGCGGCGATAGAGATTACGTTTAATGCGCGTTAAACCAGGTTTTGGCTTACGCGGTTCGTCCAGGCTTGCCAGGACAATCTCCAGCACACGCTCTGCGACATCGCGGTGACGTTGAGCCACTGCCAGCACCGGACACTGTAAGAAGTCGAGCAGTTCGTTATCGCCAAAGGTGGCAATTGCCAGGTCAGAAGGCAGTTTGCCGTCGCGACGCAGCGTGACATCCATCACTCCTTGCAACAACGCAAACGACGTTGTGAACAGCGCCTGCGGCATCGGATGCGTTTCCAGCCATTTTTCGAATAACTGGGCAGCCGCCTCCCGCTCATAGCTGTTGGCATACAGGAAATGCACTTCGCGCGGATCATCTTTCCAAGCAGTACGGAAACCTTGTTCACGCAGGAAGCTGACAGAAAGCTCCGGCAGCGCGCCAAGATAAAGCACCGTCTCGGCGGGAAACTTACGTAACTCTTCCGCCAGCATTTCGGCATCATCCTGATCGGCACCAACCACGCTGGTGAAATGTTCACGATCGAGGGCGCGGTCCAGCGCGACAATCGGGAACGGGTCGTTAGCCCAGCGTTGATAAAAAGGATGCTCAGGTGGCAACGACGTCGAAACAATAATGGCATCAACCTGACGCTGTAAAAGGTGCTCAATGCAGCGCATTTCGTTGTCTGGCTGATCTTCTGAGCAGGCAATCAGCAGTTGATAACCCCGTTGCCGCGCCTGGCGTTCAAGATAGTTAGCGATGCGGGTATAGCTGGTGTTCTCCAGATCGGGGATCACAAGACCAATAGAACGTGTGCGTCCAGCACGAAGCCCAGCTGCCACGGCGTTCGGGTGGTAATTGTGCTCACGCACCACAGCCATGACTTTTTCAACGGTTTTGTCGCTCACACGGTATTGCTTCGCTTTGCCGTTAATAACATAGCTTGCAGTGGTCCGCGACACTCCCGCCAGCCGAGCGATTTCATCCAGTTTCACAATTGCCCCTTGCGTAAAATGTAAAAACCATAGCCATTGTACTGGTATGGGTTAAATTCATTAACATCTAAGCGCAGAAAATTAACTGCGGCAACTGCTTTTATTCCAGGTTCCCACTGATTTCGCAAAAAAAGCCCAACGTGACATGTTGGGCTGCAAATTGCGCACTGAGATCATTCTCAACGCATTATTTTATCGCCGCGCGAAAGTCCGACCACACCAGAGCGAGCAACTTCCACAATTTTCGCCACATCGCGAATCGATGCTAAAAATGCATCAAGCTTATCGCTGGTGCCTGCTAATTGAACGGTATAAAGCGAGGGGGTGACATCGATAATTTGCCCACGGAATATTTCCGTATTACGTTTCACTTCGTCACGCCCGTAACCGCTGGCCTGAATTTTCACCAGCATGATTTCCCGCTCAACATGCGCGCCCTGCCCCAACTCACTCACGCGCAAGACATCGACCAGCTTGTGTAATTGCTTTTCGATCTGCTCAAGTACTTTTTCATCGCCCACGGTCTGGATGGTCATACGCGATAATGTCGGATCGTCGGTTGGCGCAACGGTCAGGCTTTCAATGTTGTAGCCTCGCTGGGAAAAAAGGCCAATCACGCGGGATAACGCGCCTGATTCATTTTCGAGTAAGACTGATAATATCCGGCGCATAATCAGGTTCTCTCCGTTTTGCTTAACCACATTTCATCCATTCCGCCCCCGCGAATCTGCATCGGGTAGACGTGCTCACTGCCATCGACGGTAACATCAACAAACACCAGGCGATTATTGCGCACCTGTTCCAGCGCCTCGCTAAGTTTGCTTTCCAGCTCATGCGGATGAGAGATCTGGATCCCGACGTGACCATAGGCTTCCGCCAGACGGACGAAATCGGGTAGTGATTGCATATAAGATTGTGAATGACGGCCGGAATAGATCATGTCCTGCCACTGTTTCACCATCCCCAGATAGCGGTTATTGAGATTCACCACCAGTACGGGCAACTCGTATTGCAACGCGGTAGACAGTTCCTGGATGTTCATCTGAATACTGCCGTCGCCAGTGACGCAAACCACGGTTTCTTCTGGCAACGCCATTTTGACGCCCAGTGCCGCAGGTAAACCAAAACCCATCGTGCCGAGACCGCCGGAATTGATCCAGCGACGCGGTTTGTCGAATGGATAATAAAGCGCAGCAAACATCTGGTGCTGCCCGACATCGGACGTCACGTAAGCGTCCCCATTAGTCAACCGCCAAAGAGTCTCGATCACCGCCTGCGGTTTAATCTTTTCACTGTGAGTGTCATATTTCAGGCACTGAAGAGCGCGCCACTGTTCAATCTGCTGCCACCAGTCGCGGATCTCATCCAGCGGTTGATGGGCGGATTCTTGCGACAGGAGTTCAAGCATTTGTTCGAGGACCTGGCGAGCATCCCCCACAATCGGGATATCCGCAGTCACGGTTTTAGAAATGGAAGTAGGATCAATATCGATATGCAGAACAGTGGCATTTGGGCAGTACTTTGCCAGATTGTTCGTCGTTCGGTCATCAAATCGTACCCCGACGGCGAAAATCACATCCGCGTTATGCATCGTCATATTGGCTTCGTAGGTACCGTGCATTCCCAGCATGCCCAGTGCCTGACGATGCGTTGCCGGAAACGCCCCCATTCCCATCAATGAGGAAACAACGGGCAGATTCAACGCCTCCACCGTTTCTTTCAACTGCTGATGGCAGCCCGCCATGATTGCCCCACCGCCTACGTAGACAACCGGTTTTTTTGCCGCTACCAGCGTTTGCAGAGCACGCTTAATTTGCCCTTTATGTCCGGTAGTAGTGGGATTGTAAGAACGCATACTGACCGACTCAGGGCAGACATAGGGTAATTTGTTCGCCGGATTAAGAATATCTTTCGGTAAATCAACGACCACTGGTCCTGGGCGACCACTTGCCGCCAGCCAGAAAGCCTTTTTCAGCACCTGCGGAATGTCTTCCGTTTGCTTAACCAGAAAACTGTGTTTAACCACCGGTCGCGAAATCCCCACCATGTCGCACTCCTGAAAGGCATCGTAACCTATCAACGAGGTCGCTACCTGCCCGGAAAGGACAACTAATGGAATGGAATCCATATAAGCGGTGGCGATGCCGGTAATCGCATTGGTCGCCCTTGGACCCGACGTTACCAGCACGACGCCGACTTCCCCGGTCGCACGCGCCAGGCCATCGGCCATATGCACCGCCGCCTGCTCATGACGAACTAATACATGATCAATACCACCCACGGTATGCAATGCATCGTAAATATCAAGGACTGCGCCTCCGGGATAACCGAATACTTGTTTAACGCCCTGATCGATAAGCGATCGGACGACCATCTCGGCTCCAGACAACATCTCCATGGCCTGCCTCACTGTTTGACGGAAAAAATGTGTAAAACACATTAACCGTCCGATCTTGCTTAAGCAATTGGCAGCCAGAGACATAAACGCAGGGTAATAAGAATAAACAGGAGGAAAGGTGAAAAGAAACGATAAAATCCTCCATTACGAAGGATTAAATTGATAATAAATCGGCTGAATCCCACAACTTACAGCAATTTCTCTATTTTTTTAATTAATCCTAAAATAGAGAGTCCACACATTCAGAATAAAATTCTACATTCAATAAAAAATGCAGAATAAACCAGACATTCATGTCTGGCCTATTCTGCATTCAGTTAGCGTTTGCAAATTGAGACTAATTGTTCTTCCATCCACTGATGGCCTTTATCGCGCCCGGCAGCTTCATGCCAAGAGAGATAACAGGTTCTGCTGTTTTGTTTTAACGGCAGCGGTAATACCTGTAATTCTAAGGATTCAGCGAACTCTTCAGCCAGCCAACGCGGCGCAATAGCGACCAAATGCGTTTGCGACACCACGCTAAGTACGCTCATCATTGCCATGCCCTGATACGCGATACTGGCTTGCTTATCTACCGTGTCATACCAAGGTTGACTAAATGACGCGAAACGATCGAGCGAAACCGCCGCATGTTGTTCGTTATAAACATCATGTTTCAGTAACGGGCCTTTAATTGTTGGATGATTTTTGCTGGCTACCAGCACCATTTCATCTTTAAATAATGGCACGCTGGTAAATTCAGGACGATGGAAGTCTTCATAACTAATCACAAACTCCGTTTCCTGATAACGCAGCTGATGTTCAGTGTTCTGATTTAATGAAGACTTGAACATAACATGTATATTTGGCGCAATCTGCTCAATGTGATTATAAATCTGCGAGGTCAGAATGCTGTCTAACGGGCTGCAAACACAAAGATGAAATACACGTTCACTGCTCGCGGGTTCAAAACCTGAACCAGGCAATTCATTTTGTACTAGTTGCAATGCCTGGCGAACTGAACCAAAAAGTTGAAATGCGCGAGCAGTCGGTTGAATACCACGGCCATAACGAACAAAAAGCTCGTCATTAAACATCACCTTCAGGCGTGCAACAGCGTTACTGACCGCAGGTTGCGACATACCCAGAACATGAGCGGCACGGGTAATGTTTTGCTCCTGCATCACGGCATCGAAAACGGTTAATAAGTTGAGATCGACCATGCGTAGCTGTGGCTTGCTTAACTCCGCCGTCTCTGAATGATCTGTTTGTACCTCTGGCATACTTAACTCCACTGTCACACTTAACTCCCTTTCCCTTATTGGAATGCAGAGAAATAATCCTGAAGAATATGATTTATCATGCATATAAAATAAGAAAAAGCAAAATGAGTAAAATTCGGAAAACATAAAGATACGGGTTCTGATAAAAACAGAATCCATTGCCGTGGAATGAGTCATTTACCACAGCATAATAATCCATAATGTTTTGTTGCGAAAACAATCTAATCATAACTACCGCGAATACTCAATCATCTACAAAATGGATTAAATGTGCTTATTTAATAATTAATTTATATATTTAATGCATTAATTCTTAACATTAATTGTTCAATAATATTCACCAAATCAATATCAAAAAAAATCGCAAAACATATAATTCAATACAAATCATCAGGATAGGTTTTGCAACGCGTGCATTTTGTCCCCTTTTTCCTCGTTGATTAGATGCAAAAATTTATGCTGAAATATGTCAACCGATGAAAAGCGTCGGTAGTTAAGCAGAAATTAATATCGCTTACTTTAACCACCGTAGCACAATTAGCTAATTTTACGGATGCAGAACTCACGCTGGCGGGACGTTTTTATTGCGTCAGGGTTGACATCCGTTTTTGTATCCAGTAACTCTAAAAGCATATCGCATTCATCTGGAGCTGATTTAATGACTCACATCGTTCGCTTTATCGGTCTACTACTACTAAACGCATCTTCTTTGCGCGGTAGACGAGTGAGCGGCATCCAGCATTAAGCCAGCACGCAGTCAAACAAAAAACCCGCGCCATTGCGCGGGTTTTTTTATGCCCGAAGCGAGGCGCTCTAAAAGAGACAAGGACCCAAACCATGAGCCAGCAAGTCATTATTTTCGATACCACATTGCGCGACGGTGAACAGGCGTTACAGGCAAGCTTGAGTGTGAAAGAAAAACTGCAAATTGCGCTGGCCCTTGAGCGTATGGGTGTTGACGTGATGGAAGTCGGTTTCCCCGTCTCTTCGCCGGGCGATTTTGAATCGGTGCAAACCATCGCCCGCCAGGTTAAAAACAGCCGCGTATGTGCGTTAGCTCGCTGCGTGGAAAAAGATATCGACGTGGCGGCCGAATCCCTGAAAGTCGCCGAAGCCTTCCGTATTCATACCTTTATTGCTACCTCCCCAATGCACATCGCCACCAAGCTGCGCAGCACCCTAGACGAGGTGATCGAACGCGCTATCTATATGGTGAAACGCGCCCGTAATTACACCGATGATGTTGAATTTTCTTGCGAAGATGCCGGGCGTACACCCATTGCCGATCTGGCGCGAGTGGTCGAAGCGGCGATTAATGCCGGTGCCACCACCATCAACATTCCGGACACCGTGGGCTACACCATGCCGTTTGAGTTCGCCGGAATCATCAGCGGCCTGTATGAACGCGTACCTAACATCGACAAAGCCATTATTTCCGTACATACCCACGACGATTTAGGCCTGGCGGTCGGCAACTCACTGGCGGCGGTACATGCCGGTGCACGCCAGGTGGAAGGTGCAATGAACGGGATCGGCGAGCGTGCCGGTAACTGTTCGCTGGAAGAAGTCATCATGGCGATTAAAGTTCGTAAGGATATTCTCAACGTCCACACCGCCATTAATCACCAAGAGATATGGCGCACCAGCCAGTTAGTTAGCCAGATTTGTAATATGCCGATCCCGGCAAACAAAGCCATTGTTGGCAGCGGCGCATTCGCTCACTCCTCCGGTATCCACCAGGATGGCGTGCTGAAAAACCGCGAAAACTACGAAATCATGACACCAGAATCTATTGGTCTGAACCAAATCCAGCTGAATCTGACCTCTCGTTCGGGGCGTGCGGCGGTGAAACATCGCATGGATGAGATGGGGTATAAAGAAAGTGAATATAATTTAGACAATTTGTACGATGCTTTCCTGAAGCTGGCGGACAAAAAAGGTCAGGTGTTTGATTACGATCTGGAGGCGCTGGCCTTCATCGGTAAGCAGCAAGAAGAGCCGGAGCATTTCCGTCTGGATTACTTCAGCGTGCAGTCTGGCTCTAACGATATCGCCACCGCCGCCGTCAAACTGGCCTGTGGCGAAGAAGTCAAAGCAGAAGCCGCCAACGGTAACGGTCCGGTCGATGCCGTCTATCAGGCAATTAACCGCATCACTGACTATAACGTCGAACTGGTGAAATACAGCCTGACCGCCAAAGGTCACGGTAAAGATGCGCTGGGTCAGGTGGATATTGTCACCAACTACAACGGTCGCCGCTTCCACGGCGTCGGCCTGGCCACCGATATTGTCGAGTCCTCCGCCAAAGCCATGGTGCACGTACTGAACAATATCTGGCGTGCCGCAGAAGTCGAAAAAGAGTTGCAACGCAAAACTCAACACAACGAAAACAACAAGGAAACCGTGTGATGTCGAAGAATTACCATATTGCCGTATTGCCGGGAGACGGTATTGGTCCGGAAGTGATGACCCAGGCGCTGAAAGTGCTGAATGCCGTGCGCAACCGCTTTGCGATGCGCATCACCACCAGCCATTACGATGTAGGCGGCGCAGCCATTGATAACCACGGGCAACCACTGCCGCCTGCGACGGTTGAAGGTTGTGAGCAAGCCGATGCCGTGCTGTTTGGCTCGGTAGGCGGCCCGAAGTGGGAACATTTACCACCAGACCAGCAACCAGAACGCGGCGCGCTGCTGCCGCTGCGTAAGCACTTCAAATTATTCAGCAACCTGCGCCCGGCAAAACTGTATCAGGGGCTGGAAGCATTCTGTCCGCTGCGTGCAGACATTGCCGCTAACGGCTTCGACATCCAGTGCGTGCGCGAACTGACCGGCGGCATCTATTTCGGTCAGCCAAAAGGCCGCGAAGGTAGCGGACAATATGAAAAAGCGTTTGATACCGAGGTGTATCACCGTTTTGAGATCGAGCGTATTGCCCGCATCGCGTTTGAATCTGCTCGTAAACGTCGCCACAAAGTCACCTCAATCGACAAAGCTAACGTGCTGCAATCCTCTATTTTATGGCGTGAAATCGTCAACGAGATCGCCACGGAATACCCGGATGTCGAACTGGCGCATATGTACATCGACAACGCCACCATGCAGCTGATTAAAGATCCATCACAGTTTGACGTTCTGCTGTGCTCCAACCTGTTTGGCGACATTCTGTCTGACGAGTGCGCAATGATCACTGGCTCGATGGGCATGTTGCCTTCCGCCAGCCTGAACGAGCAAGGTTTTGGACTGTATGAACCGGCGGGCGGCTCGGCACCAGATATCGCAGGCAAAAACATCGCCAACCCGATTGCACAAATCCTGTCGCTGGCACTGCTGCTGCGTTACAGCCTGGATGCCGATGATGCGGCTTCCGCCATTGAACGCGCCATTAACCGTGCATTAGAAGAAGGCATTCGCACCGGGGATTTAGCCCGTGGCGCTGCCGCCGTTAGTACCGATGAAATGGGCGATATCATTGCCCGCTATGTGGCAGAAGGGGTGTAATCATGGCTAAAACGTTATACGAAAAATTATTCGACGCTCACGTAGTGTACGAAGCCGAAAACGAAACCCCGCTGTTATATATCGACCGCCACCTGGTGCATGAAGTGACCTCACCGCAGGCGTTCGATGGTCTGCGCGCCCACGGTCGCCCGGTACGTCAGCCGGGCAAAACCTTCGCCACTATGGATCACAACGTCTCTACCCAGACCAAAGACATTAATGCCTGTGGTGAAATGGCGCGCATCCAGATGCAGGAGCTGATTAAAAACTGCAAAGAATTTGGCGTCGAGCTGTATGACCTGAATCACCCGTATCAGGGGATCGTCCACGTAATGGGGCCGGAACAGGGCGTCACCTTGCCGGGGATGACCATTGTCTGCGGCGACTCGCATACCGCCACCCACGGCGCGTTTGGCGCACTGGCCTTTGGTATCGGCACTTCCGAAGTTGAACACGTACTGGCAACACAAACCCTGAAACAGGGCCGTGCGAAGACCATGAAAATTGAAGTCCAGGGCAAAGCCGCGCCGGGCATTACCGCAAAAGATATCGTGCTGGCAATTATCGGTAAAACTGGCAGCGCAGGCGGCACCGGGCATGTGGTGGAGTTTTGCGGCGAAGCAATTCGTGATTTAAGCATGGAAGGTCGTATGACCCTGTGCAATATGGCGATCGAAATGGGCGCAAAAGCCGCTCTGGTTGCTCCTGACGAAACCACCTTTAACTATGTCAAAGGCCGTCTGCATGCGCCGAAAGGCAAAGATTTCGACGACGCCGTTGCCTACTGGAAAACCCTGCAAACCGACGAAGGCGCAACTTTCGATACCGTTGTCACTCTGCAAGCAGAAGAAATTTCACCGCAGGTCACCTGGGGCACCAATCCCGGCCAGGTGATTTCTGTGAACGACAATATTCCCGATCCGGCTTCGTTTGCCGATCCGGTTGAACGTGCGTCGGCAGAAAAAGCGCTGGCCTATATGGGGCTGAAACCGGGTATTCCGCTGACCGAAGTGGCTATCGACAAAGTGTTTATCGGTTCCTGTACCAACTCTCGCATTGAAGATTTACGCGCGGCAGCGGAGATCGCCAAAGGGCGAAAAGTCGCGCCAGGCGTGCAGGCACTGGTGGTTCCCGGCTCTGGCCCGGTAAAAGCCCAGGCGGAAGCGGAAGGTCTGGATAAAATATTTATTGAAGCCGGTTTTGAATGGCGCTTGCCTGGCTGCTCAATGTGTCTGGCGATGAACAACGACCGTCTGAATCCGGGCGAACGTTGTGCATCCACCAGCAACCGTAACTTTGAAGGCCGCCAGGGGCGCGGCGGGCGCACGCATCTGGTCAGCCCGGCAATGGCTGCCGCTGCTGCTGTGACCGGACATTTCGCCGACATTCGCAACATTAAATAAGGAGCACACCATGGCAGAGAAATTTATCAAACACACAGGCCTGGTGGTTCCGCTGGATGCCGCCAATGTCGATACCGATGCAATCATCCCGAAACAGTTTTTGCAGAAAGTGACCCGTACGGGTTTTGGCGCGCATCTGTTTAACGACTGGCGTTTTCTCGATGAAAAAGGCCAACAGCCAAACCCGGACTTCGTGCTGAACTTCCCGCAGTATCAGGGCGCTTCCATTTTGCTGGCACGAGAAAACTTCGGCTGTGGCTCCTCGCGTGAGCACGCGCCCTGGGCATTGACCGACTACGGTTTTAAAGTGGTGATTGCGCCGAGTTTTGCTGACATCTTCTACGGCAATAGCTTTAACAACCAGCTGCTGCCGGTGAAATTAAGCGATGCAGAAGTGGACGAACTGTTTGCGCTGGTGAAAGCCAATCCGGGGATCCATTTCGACGTGGATCTGGAAGCGCAAGAGGTGAAAGCGGGAGAGAAAACCTATCGCTTTACCATCGATGCCTTCCGCCGCCACTGCATGATGAATGGTCTGGACAGCATCGGCCTGACCCTGCAGCACGACGACGCTATTGCGTCTTATGAAGCAAAACAACCTGCGTTTATGAATTAGACCCCTTGCCCGGTCAAATGACCGGGCTTTCCGCTATCGTCCACGTCATCAAACGTCTTTAACCTTTGCGGTTAAAAATAATGCGACAACAGAAATAATCGCAATTACCCAGTAGACAGCAAAGTGCCCCCAACTTTGTGCAATTGCTCCCTGAATAACACCAGCCAGAATTACCCCGGTAGAGATAGTGTTGGTAAATAAGGTGGTAGCTGCCCCCGCTCTTCCAGGCATTAAATCCTGAAACCATAGCATCCCAATACCCGCAACAATGCCGATAAATACAGCGTTAAAAAGTTGCAGCGTCATCAACGCCATACGGCTATGAAAGAAAATCAATCCAGTGTAAAACAGCACTCCTGCCACCACTGCAATGACCATCATTCGCCGCTTACCATAACGTTTGACATAGTAGCCAGCCAGAATCATTGCTGGTATTTCCAGTCCAGCTGCCGTCCCCATCAGGAAACCCGCCAGTTTGTCTGGCAATCCTAAATCGCTACTGATCCACAATGGCATATCAATAATGTACATAGTGTTGCAGGTCCACATTAACGTCGAGGCGACAAATAACATCCGTACGTTACTATCCTGCCAGTCACCTTGCATTGATAAAGCATTTTCCGACGGCAGTTCTACCCGCGCCACAGACAGAAGCATAAATGCAATCAATACCAGACTGAGTGTGAATATCCCGGCGGCAATCGAAAACATCACTGTAAAGCCGTAATTCAACGCCAGCATAAAGGCCAGCGGTGGACCGATTACCCATGCCAGAGAAAGCTGCGCACGCATCACCGAGCTAAACATCACCACTTCTCGCGCCGAGTTATCCGCGTATTCCCGCGCCAGAGCAAATAACTGTGGCATTGCCGTATTGGCCAGAGATGCCAGAAGCACACCACAGGTGATAAGCGTCAGATAATGACGATTAAATGCAAACAGTAGCGCATTGCCAATAGCCATCAAACAGCAAAATATAATCAGTTTTCGCCGATCGCCCTGACTGTCAGAACGTTTTGCCAACCAGAGGCTTACGCCGATCCCAGCAATAGCATTCACCGTATAAAAGAGTCCGATCCAGAAAGGTTGCGCGCCAACCTCACGACTCAGAAATAAGCTCAATGTAGGAGCCTGTAGCGCCCCGGCCACCCCCATCATAAAAGCGACCAGCATAAATGCCGCGTAAACACCGTTCATACGGCGAGCCATCGTCATTATCCAGATCATACGTTCCCTTTTTAGCGCGGCGAGAATAAAAAAAACCAGCAGGTATAATCTGCTGGCGGGTGATTTTACACCAATACTCAGTCACACATGATGCAGGCAAGTCAACTTTCAGAATTGCGGTCATCCCACTGCATCAGTCCTTCAAGCATGGTTAATCGTTGTGGGACGCTTAACCAACGCAACCAGCACAACTTCGCTGTCGCGGTAAAATAGTGCTGATAAAACTGACGCATGGGGCACCTCCTTGCTTCATCGTTAGGAATTATTGACTTAATATAGGGAAAATAAAATTGCTGTCTTTTGCGCAGGAGTTCCCCTTTTATGCCATCTGCTCGTCTGCAACAACAGTTCATCCGCCTGTGGCAATGCTGCGAGGGTAAATCGCAGGACACAACGCTCAACGAACTGGCAGCGTTATTGAGCTGCTCGCGTCGTCATATGCGTACCCTGCTCAACACCATGCAGGATCGCGGCTGGCTGACGTGGGAAGCGGAAGTCGGGCGCGGTAAACGCTCGCGTCTGACATTCCTCTATACCGGGCTGGCGCTTCAGCAACAGCGGGCGGAAGACCTGCTGGAGCAGGATCGTATCGACCAACTAGTGCAGTTGGTTGGCGACAAAGCGACTGTGCGGCAAATGCTGGTTTCTCATCTGGGCCGCAGCTTCCGCCAGGGGCGGCACATCCTGCGCGTGCTCTACTATCGTCCGTTGCGTAATCTGCTACCTGGCAGCGCATTGCGCCGTTCCGAAACCCATATTGCCCGGCAAATCTTCAGTTCGCTAACGCGCATAAATGAGGAAAATGGGGAACTGGAAGCAGACATCGCCCACCACTGGCAGCAAATATCACCGCTTCACTGGCGTTTCTTTTTGCGTCCAGGAGTCCATTTTCATCATGGTCGTGAACTGGAAATGGACGACGTGATCGCCTCTTTAAAACGAATCAATACGCTGCCGCTCTATTCGCATATTACGGACATTGTGTCGCCGACGCCCTGGACGCTGGATATCCATCTCACGCAGCCGGACCGCTGGTTGCCGTTACTGCTGGGGCAAGTTCCGGCGATGATCCTGCCGTGCGAATGGGAAACCCTCAGTAACTTTGCCAGCCATCCTATTGGCACCGGTCCGTATGCGGTGATTCGCAACAGCACCAATCAACTGAAAATTCAGGCATTCGATGACTTCTTCGGTTACCGGGCATTAATCGACGAAGTTAACGTCTGGGTTCTGCCGGAAATTGCCGACGAGCCAGCCGGTGGTCTGATGCTAAAAGGTCCACAGGGCGAGAAAAAAGAGATTGAAAGCCGCCTGGAGGAAGGTTGCTACTATTTACTGTTCGACAGCCGCACCCATCGCGGGGCGAATCAGCAAGTCAGGGACTGGGTAAGCTATGTGCTTTCTCCAACTAATCTGGTCTATTTCGCTGAGGAACAGTACCAGCAACTGTGGTTCCCGGCTTATGGACTGCTCCCCCGTTGGCACCATGCCCGCACCATAAAGAGCGAAAAACCGGCTGGCCTGGAAAGCCTCACCCTGACCTTTTATCAGGATCACAGTGAGCATCGGGTGATTGCCGGGATCATGCAGCAGATTCTGGCAAGTCACCAGGTCACGCTGGAAATCAAAGAGATCAGCTACGATCAGTGGCATGAAGGAGAGATCGAGAGCGATATCTGGCTTAATAGCGCCAACTTTACGCTGCCGCTGGATTTTTCGCTGTTCGCGCACTTGTGCGAGGTGCCGCTGCTCCAACACTGTATTCCGATCGACTGGCAAGCCGACGCCGCCCGCTGGCGCAATGGCGAAATGAACCTGGCGAACTGGTGCCAGCAACTGGTCGCCAGTAAAGCAATGGTGCCGCTTATCCACCACTGGCTGATCATTCAGGGACAACGCAGTATGCGCGGCCTGCGTATGAATACCCTCGGCTGGTTCGATTTTAAATCAGCGTGGTTTGCGCCACCGGATCCATGATTGCTGGTAGATAACAAAATCACTACACTAACGCCGTTCTCAACGGGGTGCCACGCAAACGCGTGCGCTGAGAAAATACCCGTCGAACCTGATCCGGATAACGCCGGCGAAGGGATTTGAGGCTCCTTCTCAAGTCCTTTGCCACTCTTTTTTGAGGTGCAAAGTGTTAAAAAAATGTCTTCCCCTGCTGTTGCTGTGCACAGCGCCCGTTTTCGCTAAACCCGTTCTGACTGTTTATACCTACGATTCCTTCGCCGCCGACTGGGGGCCTGGTCCAAAGATCAAAAAAGCTTTTGAAGCCAACTGTAACTGCGAACTGAAACTGGTGGCGCTGGAAGATGGCGTTTCGCTTCTCAACCGTCTACGGATGGAAGGCAAAAATAGTAAAGCCGATGTGGTGCTGGGGCTGGATAACAATCTGTTAGACGCCGCCAGTAAAACCGGACTATTTGCCAAAAGCGGTGTGGCAGCGGATGCCGTTAACGTTCCCGGCGGCTGGAATAATGACACTTTCGTCCCGTTTGATTACGGCTATTTCGCCTTCGTCTATGACAAGAACAAACTGAAAAACCCGCCGCAAAGCCTGAAAGAATTGGTTGAGAGCGATCAGAACTGGCGGGTGATTTATCAGGATCCGCGTACCAGCACGCCGGGGCTGGGTCTGCTGTTGTGGATGCAAAAAGTCTATGGCGATGACGCCCCACAAGCCTGGCAAAAACTGGCGAAGAAAACCGTCACGGTCACCAAAGGCTGGAGCGAAGCCTACGGCCTGTTTTTAAAAGGTGAAAGCGATCTGGTACTGAGTTACACCACCTCTCCGGCTTATCACATTCTCGAAGAGAAAAAAGATAACTACGCCGCCGCGAACTTTAGCGAAGGTCACTATCTGCAGGTGGAAGTCGCCGCCCGCACCGCTGCCAGCAAGCAGCCGGAGCTGGCGCAAAAATTCCTCCAGTTTATGGTTTCTCCGGCTTTTCAGAATGCGATCCCAACCGGTAACTGGATGTATCCGGTGGCAAATGTCACGCTGCCTGCCGGGTTTGAACAATTGACCAAACCGGCCACCACGCTGGAGTTCACACCAGCTGAAGTGGCGGCACAACGTCAGGCATGGATTAGCGAATGGCAACGCGCCGTCAGCCGTTAATTCCCGGCTGGTTAATTCCAGGTGTAAGCGCCGCCACGCTGGTGGTAGCGGTTGCGCTCGCGGCGTTTCTCGCCCTGTGGTGGAACGCGCCGCAGGGTAACTGGGTGGCAGTCTGGCAGGACAGCTACCTGTGGCATGTGGTGCGCTTCTCCTTCTGGCAGGCGTTTCTCTCGGCGCTACTCTCTGTCGTACCCGCGATATTCCTCGCCCGCGCCCTCTATCGCAGGCGCTTTCCGGGTCGGCTGGCGCTGTTGCGTCTGTGCGCAATGACCTTGATCCTCCCGGTGCTAGTTGCTGTTTTCGGCATTCTTAGCGTCTATGGTCGTCAGGGCTGGCTGGCATCGCTCTGCCAATCGCTCGGTCTGGAGTGGACCTTTTCGCCCTACGGCCTGCAAGGCATTTTGCTGGCGCACGTATTTTTTAATCTGCCGATGGCGAGCCGCTTATTACTCCAGGCACTGGAAAACATTCCCGGCGAACAACGTCAGCTTGCCGCCCAGCTTGGGATGCGCGGCTGGCATTTTTTCCGCTTCGTCGAATGGCCGTGGCTACGGCGACAAATCCCGCCGGTTGCCGCGCTTATCTTTATGCTCTGTTTCGCCAGCTTCGCCACCGTGCTATCGCTGGGCGGCGGTCCGCAGGCAACCACTATCGAGCTGGCTATTTATCAGGCGCTGAGTTACGACTACGATCCTGCCCGCGCGGCGATGCTGGCGCTGCTCCAGATGGTGTGTTGCCTTGGGCTGGTGCTGTTGAGTCAGCGACTAAGTAAGGCCATTGCGCCCGGCACCACGCTGCTGCAAGGCTGGCGCGATCCGGACGATCGTCTGCATAGCCGCATTTGCGACACGGTGTTAATAGTGCTGGCGCTGCTGCTGTTGCTGCCACCGTTGCTGGCGGTGATCGTCGATGGGGTAAATCGCCAGTTGCCGGAAGTGCTGGCACAACCGGTGCTGTGGCAGGCGCTGTGGACCTCGTTGCGTATTGCGCTGGCGGCAGGTGTATTGTGCGTAGTGCTGACCATGATGCTGCTATGGAGCAGTCGCGAACTGCGGGCGCGGCAGAAAATGCTGGCGGGTCAGGCGCTGGAGATGAGCGGCATGTTGATCCTCGCCATGCCGGGGATTGTGCTGGCTACCGGCTTCTTTTTACTGCTCAACAACACTATCGGCCTGCCACAATCTGCTGACGGCATTGTGATTTTCACCAATGCGTTAATGGCGATCCCTTATGCGCTGAAAGTACTGGAAAACCCGATGCGCGATATCACCGCCCGCTACAGTATGTTGTGTCAGTCGCTGGGCATTGAAGGCTGGTCGCGCTTAAAAGTGGTCGAGCTGCGCGCCCTGAAACGTCCACTGGCGCAGGCGCTGGCTTTTGCCTGCGTGCTGTCGATTGGTGATTTTGGCGTAGTGGCGTTGTTCGGTAACGATGATTTCCGTACCCTGCCGTTTTATCTCTACCAGCAAATTGGCTCCTATCGCAGCCAGGACGGCGCGGTCACCGCGTTAATTCTGCTACTACTCTGTTTTCTGCTGTTTACCGTGATTGAAAAACTACCGGGGCGAAATGTTAAAACTGACTGATATCACCTGGCTTTATCACCATTTGCCGATGCGTTTTAGCTTAACGGTAGAACGCGGCGAGCAGGTGGCAATCCTCGGGCCAAGCGGCGCGGGTAAAAGTACCCTGCTGAATTTGATTGCCGGTTTTCTGACGCCAGCCAGCGGTTCGCTGACTATCGATGGTGTTGATCACACCACGACGCCGCCGTCACGCCGTCCGGTGTCGATGCTGTTTCAGGAGAACAACCTGTTCAGCCATCTGACGGTCGCGCAGAACATCGGGCTGGGGCTAAATCCGGGGTTGAAACTGAACGCGGCACAGCAGGAGAAAATGCACGCGATTGCCCGTCAGATGGGGATTGATAATTTAATGGCGCGGTTACCGGGCGAGCTTTCCGGCGGTCAGCGACAGCGCGTGGCGTTAGCGCGTTGTCTGGTGCGCGAACAGCCGATTTTATTGCTCGATGAACCGTTCTCTGCGCTCGATCCGGCGTTACGTCAGGAGATGCTGACGCTGGTGAGCACGAGCTGCCAGCAGCAAAAAATGACGCTATTGATGGTGTCGCACAGTGTGGAAGATGCGGCGCGGATCGCCACACGCTCGGTGGTGGTCGCCGACGGGCGCATCGCCTGGCAGGGTAAGACTGAAGAATTGTTGAGCGGTAAGGCGAGTGCTTCGGCAATATTGGGGATTACGGGTTAGTATGCACTGTCAGATGCGGCGTGAACACCTTATCCGACCTACGGACAGTGCGTTTTGTAGGCCTGATAAGACGCGGTCAGCGTCGCATGAGGCAACCCGCACAAGACAATCCCCTAAACCCCAACCACTTTACGCAAAATATCGATATACACCGGCATCAACGGGTGGCGAATTAACACCACCAGCGCCACCACGCCGATGGCAGAAATCAACGGCGTCAGCCACAACAAACGGCCGCGCGACAAATAATGACTTAAACGATCGGTTGCTTTACCGCTGCGCCATAACCGCCAGCACAGCCAGCCACCAACCCACAAAAATACCGCCGTCGCCAGCAGCAACCATTTAAACTCGCCGCTCTGCATTCCGGCTGGAATATCGATCGCCGCGCCCGCCAGAATCCCAGGCAGGAAGTAAAACGGTGGCCACAGCAGGCAGCCGATAATATTCGGCGTAATGAATTTTGCCACCGGCAGATCCAGCATTCCCGCCACCATTGGCACCAGCGGACGCGTCGGGCCAACAAAGCGACCGACCAGAATGGTGAACATGCTGTGTTGATGCAACGCATGTTCAGTTTTATCGAGTAATGCTTTGTTTTTCTTCAGAAATGACCAGCGATGCAACGGCTTTTTAAAACGCCAGCCCAGCCAGAAGGAGATCCAGTCGCCCAGCAGACAACCGACAATCCCTGCCAGCCAAGCGTGCCAGAAACTTAACTCGCCGCTGCCAATCAGCGCTCCCAGCCCCGCCATCAGCACCGTACCGGGTAGAATCAAACCGACCAGCGCCAGCGACTCCAGAAAGGCCACCAACACCACCGCCATCAATGAATACACGGTAGATTGGGTAATAAAGTGTTCCAGCAATGCTTGCATAATGTGCCTGTCAAATGGACGAAGCAGGGATTCTGCAAACCCTATGCTACTCCGTCAAGCCGTCAATTGTCTGATTCGTTACCAATTATGACAACTTGACGGCTACATCATTCACTTTTTCTTCACAACCGGCACGGAACTCGCTCGGGCTGGCCCCGGTGCATTTTTTAAATACCCGCGAGAAATAGAGTTGATCGTCAAAACCAACATTGCGACCGACGGTGGCGATAGGCATCCGGGTGGTGCTCAAAAGCAGCTTCGCCTGGCTGATACGTTGGTCCTCGCGCCAGCTTAAGACGCTAATCCCTAACTGCTGGCGGAAAAGATGTGACAGACGCGACGGCGACAAGCAAACATGCTGTGCGACGCTGGCGATATCAAAATTGCTGTCTGCCAGGTGATCGCTGATGTACTGACAAGCCTCGCGTACACGATTATCCATCGGTGGATGGAGCGACTCGTTAATCGCTTCCATGCGCCGCAGTAACAATTGCTCAAGCAGATTCATCGCCAGCAGCTCCGAATAGCGCCCTTCCCCTTGCCCGGCGTTAATGATTTGCCCAAACAGGTCGCTGAAATACGGCTGGTGCGCTTCATCCGGGCGAAAGAAACCCGTATTGGCAAATATTGACGGCCAGTTAAGCCATTCATGCCAGTAGGCGCGCGGACGAAAGTAAACCCACTGGTGATACCATTCGCGAGCCTCCGGATGACAACCGTAGTGATGAATCTCTCCTGGCGGGAACAGCAAAATATCACCCGGTCGGCAGACAAATTCTCGTCCCTGATTTTTCACCACCCCCTGACCGCGAATGGTGAGATTGAGAATATAACCTTTCATTCCCAGCGGTCGGTCGATAAAAAAATCGAGATAACCGTTGGCCTCAATCGGCGTTAAACCCGCCACCAGATGGGCATTAAACGAGTATCCCGGCAGCAGGGGATCATTTTGCGCTTCAGCCATACTTTTCATACTCCCGCCATTCAGAGAAGAAACCAATTGTCCATATTGCATCAGACATTGCCGTCACTGCGTCTTTTACTGGCTCTTCTCGCTAACCCAACCGGTAACCCCGCTTATTAAAAGCATTCTGTAACAAAGCAGGACCAAAGCCATGACAAAAACGCGTAACAAAAGTGTCTATAATCACGGCAGAAAAGTCCACATTGATTATTTGCACGGCGTCACACTTTGCTATGCCATAGCATTTTTATCCATAAGATTAGCGGATCCTACCTGACGCTTTTTATCGCAACTCTCTACTGTTTCTCCATACCCGTTTTTTTGGATGGAGTGAAACGATGGCGATTGCAATTGGCCTCGATTTTGGCAGTGATTCTGTGCGAGCTTTGGCGGTGGACTGCGCCAGCGGTGAAGAGATCGCCACCAGCGTAGAGTGGTATCCCCGTTGGCAAAAAGGGCAATTTTGTGATGCCCCGAATAACCAGTTCCGTCATCATCCGCGTGACTACATTGAGTCAATGGAAGCGGCACTGAAAACCGTGCTTGCAGAGCTTAGCGTCGAACAGCGCGCAGCTGTGGTCGGGATTGGCGTTGACAGTACCGGCTCGACGCCCGCACCGATTGATGCCGACGGTAACGTGCTGGCGCTGCGCCCGGAGTTTGCCGAAAACCCGAACGCGATGTTCGTATTGTGGAAAGACCACACTGCGGTTGAAGAAGCGGAAGAGATTACCCGTTTGTGCCACGCGCCGGGCAACGTTGACTACTCCCGCTATATTGGCGGTATTTATTCCAGCGAATGGTTCTGGGCAAAAATCCTGCATGTGACTCGCCAGGACAGCGCCGTGGCGCAATCTGCCGCATCGTGGATTGAGCTGTGCGACTGGGTGCCAGCTCTGCTTTCCGGTACCACCCGCCCGCAGGATATTCGTCGCGGACGTTGCAGCGCCGGGCATAAATCTCTGTGGCACGAAAGCTGGGGCGGCTTGCCGCCAGCCAGTTTCTTTGATGAGCTGGACCCGATCCTCAATCGCCATTTGCCTTCCCCGCTGTTCACTGACACCTGGACTGCCGATATTCCGGTGGGCACCTTATGCCCGGAATGGGCGCAGCGTCTCGGCCTGCCTGAAAGCGTGGTGATTTCCGGCGGCGCGTTTGACTGCCATATGGGCGCAGTTGGCGCAGGCGCACAGCCTAACGCACTGGTAAAAGTTATCGGTACTTCCACCTGCGACATTCTGATTGCCGACAAACAGAGCGTTGGCGAGCGGGCAGTTAAAGGTATTTGCGGTCAGGTTGATGGCAGCGTGGTGCCTGGATTTATCGGTCTGGAAGCAGGCCAATCGGCGTTTGGTGATATCTACGCCTGGTTTGGTCGCGTACTCGGCTGGCCGCTGGAACAGCTTGCCGCCCAGCATCCGGAACTGAAAGCGCAAATCAACGCCAGCCAGAAACAACTGCTTCCGGCGCTGACCGAAGCATGGGCCAAAAATCCGTCTCTGGATCACCTGCCGGTGGTGCTCGACTGGTTTAACGGTCGTCGCACGCCAAACGCTAACCAACGCCTGAAAGGGGTGATTACCGATCTTAACCTCGCTACCGACACTCCGCTGCTGTTCGGCGGTTTGATTGCTGCCACCGCCTTTGGCGCACGCGCAATCATGGAGTGCTTTACCGATCAGGGGATCGCCGTCAATAACGTGATGGCGCTGGGCGGCATCGCGCGGAAAAACCAGGTCATTATGCAGGCCTGCTGCGACGTGCTGAATCGCCCGCTGCAAATTGTTGCCTCTGACCAGTGCTGTGCGCTCGGTGCGGCGATTTTTGCTGCCGTCGCCGCGAAAGTGCACGCAGACATCCCATCAGCCCAGCAAAAAATGGCCAGTGCGGTAGAGAAAACCCTGCAACCGCGCAGCGAACAGGCACAACGCTTTGAACAGCTTTATCGCCGCTATCAGCAATGGGCGATGAGCGCCGAACAACACTATCTTCCAACTTCCGCCCCGGCACAGGCTGCCCAGGCCGTTGCGACTCTATAAGGACACGATAATGGCGATTTTTGATAATTATGAAGTGTGGTTTGTCATTGGCAGCCAGCATCTGTATGGCCCGGAAACCCTGCGTCAGGTCACCCAACATGCCGAGCACGTTGTTAATGCGCTGAATACGGAAGCGAAACTGCCCTACAAACTGGTGTTGAAACCGCTGGGCACCACGCCGGATGAAATCACCGCTATTTGCCGCGACGCGAATTACGACGATCGTTGCGCTGGTCTGGTGGTGTGGCTGCACACCTTCTCCCCGGCCAAAATGTGGATCAACGGCCTGACCATGCTCAACAAACCGTTGCTGCAATTCCACACCCAGTTCAACGCGGCGCTGCCGTGGGACAGTATCGATATGGACTTTATGAACCTGAACCAGACTGCACATGGCGGTCGCGAGTTCGGCTTCATTGGCGCGCGTATGCGTCAGCAACATGCCGTCGTTACCGGTCACTGGCAGGATAAACAAGCCCATGAGCGTATCGGCTCCTGGATGCGTCAGGCGGTCTCTAAACAGGATACCCGTCATCTGAAAGTCTGCCGATTTGGCGATAACATGCGTGAAGTGGCGGTCACCGATGGCGATAAAGTTGCCGCACAGATCAAGTTCGGTTTCTCCGTCAATACCTGGGCGGTTGGCTATCTGGTGCAGGTGGTGAACTCCATCAGCGACGGCGATGTTAACGCGCTGGTCGATGAGTACGAAAGCTGCTACACCATGACGCCTGCCACACAAATCCACGGCGAAAAACGACAGAACGTGCTGGAAGCGGCGCGTATTGAGCTGGGGATGAAGCGTTTCCTGGAACAAGGTGGCTTCCACGCGTTCACCACCACCTTTGAAGATTTGCACGGTCTGAAACAGCTTCCAGGTCTGCCCGTACAGCGTCTGATGCAGCAGGGTTACGGCTTTGCGGGCGAAGGCGACTGGAAAACCGCCGCCCTGCTTCGCATCATGAAGGTGATGTCAACCGGTCTGCAGGGCGGCACCTCCTTTATGGAGGACTACACCTATCACTTCGAGAAAGGTAATGACCTGGTGCTCGGCTCCCATATGCTGGAAGTCTGCCCGTCGATTGCCGTAGAAGAGAAACCGATCCTCGACGTTCAGCATCTCGGTATTGGTGGTAAGGACGATCCTGCCCGACTGATCTTCAATACCCAAACCGGTCCAGCGATTGTCGCCAGCCTGATTGATCTCGGCGATCGTTACCGTCTGCTGGTTAACTGTATCGACACGGTGAAAACACCGCACTCCCTGCCGAAACTGCCGGTGGCGAATGCACTGTGGAAAGCGCAACCGGATCTGCCAACTGCTTCCGAAGCGTGGATCCTCGCTGGTGGCGCGCACCATACCGTCTTCAGCCATGCGCTGAACCTCAACGATATGCGCCAGTTCGCCGAGATGCACGACATTGAAATCACGGTGATTGATAACGACACCCGCCTGCCAGCGTTTAAAGACGCACTGCGCTGGAACGAAGTGTATTACGGATTTCGTCGCTAAGTAGCCACATCAGGTATGTAACGCCTGATGCGACGCTGACGCGTCTTATCTGGCCTACACGCTGCGATTTTGTAGGCCGGATAAGCAAAGCGCATCCGGCATTCAACGCCTGATGCGACGCTGGCGCGTCTTATCAGGCCTACGCGCTGCGATTTTGTAGACCGGATAAGCGAAGCGCATCCGGCACGAAGGAGTCAACATGTTAAAAGATCTCAAACGCCAGGTATTAGAAGCCAACCTGGCGCTGCCAAAACACAACCTGGTCACGCTCACATGGGGCAACGTCAGCGCCGTTGATCGCGAGCGCGGCGTCTTTGTGATCAAACCTTCCGGCGTCGATTACAGCGTCATGACCGCTGACGATATGGTCGTGGTTAGCATCGAAACCGGTGAAGTGGTTGAAGGTACGAAAAAGCCCTCCTCCGACACGCCAACTCACCGGCTGCTCTATCAGGCATTCCCCTCCATTGGCGGCATTGTGCATACGCACTCGCGCCACGCCACCATCTGGGCGCAGGCGGGTCAGTCGATTCCAGCAACCGGCACCACCCACGCCGACTATTTCTACGGCACCATTCCCTGCACCCGCAAAATGACCGACGCAGAAATCAACGGCGAATATGAGTGGGAAACCGGTAACGTCATCGTAGAAACCTTTGAAAAACAGGGTATCGATGCAGCGCAAATGCCCGGCGTTCTGGTCCATTCCCACGGCCCGTTTGCATGGGGCAAAAATGCCGAAGATGCGGTGCATAACGCCATCGTGCTGGAAGAGGTCGCTTATATGGGGATATTCTGCCGTCAGTTAGCGCCGCAGTTACCGGATATGCAGCAAACGCTGCTGGATAAACACTATCTGCGTAAGCATGGCGCGAAGGCATATTACGGGCAGTAATGACTGTATAAAACCACAGCCAATCAAACGAAACCAGGCTATACTCAAGCCTGGTTTTTTGATGGATTTTCAGCGTGGCGCAGGCAGGTTTTATCTTAACCCGACACTGGCGGGACACCCCGCAAGGGACAGAAGTCTCCTTCTGGCTGGCGACGGACAACGGGCCGTTGCAGGTTACGCTTGCACCGCAAGAGTCCGTGGCGTTTATTCACGCCGATCAGGTTCCCCGCGCTCAGCATATTTTGCAGGGTGAACAAGGCTTTCGTCTGACACCGCTGGCGTTAAAGGATTTTCACCGCCAGCCGGTGTATGGCCTTTACTGTCGCGCCCATCGCCAATTGATGAATTACGAAAAGCGTCTGCGTGAAGGTGGCGTTACCGTCTACGAGGCCGATGTGCGCCCGCCAGAACGCTATCTGATGGAGCGGTTTATCACCTCACCGGTGTGGGTCGAGGGTGATATGCACAATGGCACTATCGTTAATGCCCGTCTGAAACCGCATCCCGACTATCGTCCGCCGCTCAAGTGGGTTTCTATAGATATTGAAACCACCCGCCACGGTGAGCTGTACTGCATCGGCCTGGAAGGCTGCGGGCAGCGCATCGTTTATATGCTGGGGCCGGAGAATGGCGACGCCTCCTCGCTTGATTTCGAACTGGAATACGTCGCCAGCCGCCCGCTGCTGCTGGAAAAACTCAACGCCTGGTTTGCAAACCACGATCCCGATGTGATCATCGGCTGGAACGTGGTGCAGTTCGATCTGCGAATGCTGCAAAAACATGCCGAGCGTTACCGTCTTCCGCTGCGTCTTGGGCGCGATAATAGCGAGCTGGAGTGGCGCGAGCACGGCTTTAAAAACGGCGTCTTTTTTGCCCAGGCTAAAGGTCGGCTAATTATCGACGGTATCGAGGCGCTGAAATCCGCGTTCTGGAATTTCTCTTCATTCTCGCTGGAAACTGTCGCTCAGGAGCTATTAGGCGAAGGAAAATCTATCGATAACCCGTGGGATCGAATGGACGAAATTGACCGCCGTTTCGCCGAAGATAAACCTGCGCTGGCAACTTATAACCTGAAAGATTGCGAGCTGGTGACGCAGATCTTCCACAAAACTGAAATCATGCCATTTTTACTCGAACGAGCAACGGTGAACGGCCTGCCGGTGGATCGGCACGGCGGTTCGGTGGCAGCGTTTGGTCATCTCTATTTTCCGCGAATGCATCGCGCTGGTTATGTCGCGCCTAATCTCGGCGAAGTGCCGCCGCACGCCAGCCCTGGCGGCTACGTGATGGATTCACGGCCAGGGCTTTATGATTCAGTGCTGGTGCTGGACTATAAAAGCCTGTACCCGTCGATCATCCGCACCTTTCTGATTGATCCCGTCGGGCTGGTTGAAGGCATGGCGCAACCTGATCCAGAGCACAGTACCGAAGGTTTTCTCGATGCCTGGTTCTCACGGGAGAAACATTGCCTGCCGGAGATTGTGACTAACATCTGGCACGGGCGCGATAAAGCCAAACGTCAGGGTAATAAGCCGCTTTCGCAGGCGCTGAAGATCATTATGAATGCCTTTTATGGCGTGCTCGGCACCACCGCCTGCCGCTTCTTCGATCCGCGCCTGGCATCGTCGATCACCATGCGTGGTCATCAGATCATGCGGCAGACCAAAGCATTGATTGAAGCGCAGGGCTACGACATTATCTACGGAGATACCGACTCGACTTTTGTCTGGCTAAAAGGTGCACATTCGGAAGAAGAGGCGGCGAAAATCGGTCGTGCACTGGTGCAGCACGTTAACGCCTGGTGGGCGGAAACGCTGCAAAAACAACGGCTGACCAGCGCATTAGAACTGGAGTATGAAACTCATTTCTGCCGTTTTCTTATGCCAACCATTCGCGGAGCTGATACCGGCAGTAAAAAGCGCTACGCCGGGCTGATTCAGGAGGGCGACAAGCAGCGGATGGTGTTTAAAGGGCTGGAAACCGTGCGCACCGACTGGACGCCGCTGGCCCAGCAGTTTCAGCAGGAGCTGTACCTGCGTATCTTCCGCAACGAGCCATATCAGGAGTACGTCCGCCAAACCATCGACAAACTGATGGCGGGTGAACTGGATGCGCGGCTGGTTTACCGTAAACGCCTTCGCCGTCCGCTGAGCGAATATCAGCGTAATGTTCCGCCTCATGTACGCGCCGCTCGCCTTGCCGATGAAGAAAATCAAAAGCGCGGTCGCCCCTTGCAATATCAGAATCGCGGCACCATTAAGTACGTATGGACCACCAACGGCCCGGAGCCGCTGGACTACCAACGTTCACCACTGGATTACGAACACTATCTGACCCGCCAGCTACAACCCGTGGCGGAGGGAATACTCCCTTTTATTGAGGATAATTTTGCTACACTTATGACCGGGCAACTTGGGCTATTTTGAGCAAAAAAAAGAGTTCGCCAGATACCATTTTGATGCGTGACGAATGCTTTGCCATCCAGTACCATAGCGCCCTTTCCATTCCTGGACCTGAATAACACCACTACCTCATAAGCACGGTAGCGGGTGGTTATTGCCTGCAATTAAAGATATAGAGCCGAACACATATGCCTTTTACACTTGGTCAACGCTGGATCAGCGATACAGAAAGCGAATTGGGACTTGGAACCGTTGTCGCGGTGGATGCGCGAACTGTCACTTTACTTTTCCCATCTACTGGTGAAAACCGTCTGTACGCACGCAGTGATTCCCCCGTGACCCGCGTGATGTTCAACCCTGGTGATACCATTACCAGCCATGACGGCTGGCAGATGCAAGTCGAAGAAGTAAAAGAAGAAAATGGCTTGCTGACCTATATCGGTACTCGCCTGGATACTGAAGAGTCCGGCGTAGCCCTGCGTGAAGTTTTCCTTGATAGCAAACTGGTG
Source organism: Shigella sp. FJ200513 (assembly GCF_040495915.1). NCBI lineage: Bacteria > Pseudomonadati > Pseudomonadota > Gammaproteobacteria > Enterobacterales > Enterobacteriaceae > Shigella > Shigella sp. FJ200513. The sequence continues at coordinate 26,147 of NZ_JBDYCV010000008.1, forward strand.
TTCAGCAAACCGCAGGACCGTCTGTTTGCCGGGCAGATTGACCGTATGGACCGCTTTGCGCTGCGTTATCGCGCGCGTAAGTATTCCAGCGAACAGTTCCGTATGCCGTACAGCGGCCTGCGCGGTCAGCGTACCAGCCTGATCCCGCATCAGCTCAACATCGCTCATGATGTTGGTCGCCGCCACGCGCCGCGCGTCCTGCTGGCTGACGAAGTGGGTTTAGGGAAAACCATTGAAGCCGGGATGATCCTGCATCAGCAACTGCTCTCTGGCGCTGCTGAACGTGTGCTGATTATCGTCCCGGAAACCTTACAGCATCAGTGGCTGGTAGAAATGCTGCGCCGTTTCAACCTGCGCTTTGCTCTGTTTGATGATGAGCGTTATGCCGAAGCTCAGCACGATGCTTACAACCCGTTTGACACCGAACAGCTGGTGATTTGCTCGCTGGATTTTGCCCGTCGTAGCAAACAGCGCTTGGAACATCTCTGTGAAGCCGAATGGGACCTGCTGGTGGTCGATGAAGCGCATCACCTGGTGTGGAGCGAAGATGCGCCAAGCCGTGAATATCAGGCCATTGAACAACTGGCAGAGCACGTGCCGGGCGTTCTGCTGCTGACCGCGACCCCGGAACAGCTGGGGATGGAAAGCCACTTCGCCCGTCTGCGTCTGCTGGACCCGAACCGTTTCCACGATTTTGCGCAGTTCGTTGAAGAGCAGAAAAATTATCGTCCGGTTGCGGACGCCGTTGCCATGCTGCTGGCAGGTAACAAACTGAGCAATGACGAACTGAACATGCTCGGCGAGATGATCGGCGAGCAGGATATCGAGCCGCTGTTGCAGGCAGCAAACAGCGACAGCGAAGATGCCCAGAGCGCCCGTCAGGAGCTGGTTTCGATGCTGATGGATCGCCACGGCACCAGCCGCGTGCTGTTCCGTAACACGCGTAACGGTGTGAAAGGATTCCCGAAACGCGAGCTGCACACCATTAAGCTGCCGCTACCGACGCAGTATCAGACGGCTATTAAAGTCTCCGGCATTATGGGCGCACGTAAAAGTGCGGAAGATCGTGCTCGCGATATGCTCTACCCGGAGCGTATTTATCAGGAATTTGAAGGTGATAACGCCACCTGGTGGAACTTCGATCCGCGCGTTGAGTGGCTGATGGGCTACCTGACCAGCCATCGCTCTCAGAAAGTGCTGGTGATCTGCGCCAAAGCTGCCACTGCGCTGCAACTGGAGCAGGTACTGCGCGAACGTGAAGGTATTCGCGCTGCGGTGTTCCACGAAGGTATGTCGATTATCGAACGTGACCGCGCTGCCGCCTGGTTTGCCGAAGAAGACACCGGCGCACAGGTACTGCTGTGCTCAGAAATCGGTTCTGAAGGACGTAACTTTCAGTTCGCCAGTCACATGGTGATGTTTGACCTGCCATTCAACCCGGATCTACTGGAGCAGCGTATTGGTCGTCTGGATCGTATCGGCCAGGCGCACGATATTCAGATCCATGTGCCTTATCTGGAGAAAACCGCTCAGTCGGTGCTGGTGCGCTGGTATCACGAAGGTCTGGATGCATTTGAGCACACCTGCCCGACCGGACGCACTATTTACGATAGCGTATACAACGATCTGATTAACTATCTGGCTTCACCGGATCAAACCGAAGGCTTTGACGATCTGATCAAAAGCTGCCGCGAGCAACATGAAGCGCTGAAAGCACAGCTGGAACAGGGTCGTGACCGCCTGCTGGAAATCCACTCCAACGGTGGCGAAAAAGCCCAGGCACTGGCAGAAAGCATTGAAGAGCAGGATGACGATACCAACCTGATCGCCTTCGCCATGAACCTGTTCGATATTATCGGTATCAATCAGGACGATCGCGGCGACAACATGATCGTGCTGACGCCGTCCGATCATATGCTGGTGCCGGACTTCCCTGGCCTGTCGGAAGATGGCATCACCATCACCTTTGATCGTGAAGTGGCGCTGGCGCGTGAAGATGCACAGTTTATTACCTGGGAGCATCCGCTGATCCGCAACGGTCTGGATCTGATCCTTTCTGGCGATACCGGTAGCAGCACGATTTCACTGTTAAAAAACAAAGCGTTGCCGGTAGGTACGCTGTTGGTGGAACTGATTTATGTGGTTGAAGCCCAGGCTCCGAAGCAGTTGCAGCTCAACCGCTTCCTGCCACCGACGCCGGTACGTATGCTGCTGGATAAAAACGGCAACAACCTGGCGGCGCAGGTAGAGTTTGAAACCTTTAACCGCCAGCTTAACGCGGTTAACCGTCACACCGGCAGCAAACTGGTTAACGCCGTGCAGCAGGATGTTCACGCTATCCTTCAACTGGGTGAAGCGCAGATCGAGAAATCTGCCCGTGCATTGATTGATGCAGCGCGTAACGAAGCCGACGAAAAACTGTCTGCCGAGCTGTCTCGTCTGGAAGCTCTGCGTGCAGTGAACCCGAACATTCGTGACGACGAACTGACCGCCATTGAGAGCAACCGTCAGCAGGTAATGGAAAGCCTGGATCAGGCAGGTTGGCGTCTGGATGCCCTGCGTTTGATCGTTGTAACGCATCAGTAACGGAGCCGAAAATGGGGATGGAAAACTACAATCCACCGCAGGAACCCTGGTTGGTTATCCTGTATCAGGATGACCATATTATGGTGGTCAACAAGCCGAGCGGTTTGTTGTCAGTGCCGGGTCGTCTGGAAGAGCACAAAGACAGCGTGATGACGCGCATTCAGCGTGATTATCCGCAGGCAGAATCGGTGCATCGTCTGGATATGGCTACCAGCGGCGTGATTGTAGTGGCGCTGACCAAAGCCGCGGAGCGGGAGTTAAAACGCCAGTTCCGCGAGCGCGAGCCGAAAAAGCAGTATGTGGCCCGCGTCTGGGGGCATCCATCCCCCGCAGAAGGTCTGGTGGATCTGCCGCTGATTTGCGACTGGCCAAACCGCCCGAAACAGAAAGTCTGTTACGAAACGGGTAAACCTGCGCAGACGGAATATGAAGTGGTGGAGTATGCGGCGGATAACACGGCAAGAGTGGTGTTAAAACCGATTACCGGGCGTTCGCATCAATTGCGTGTGCATATGCTGGCGCTGGGGCATCCGATTCTCGGCGATCGTTTTTATGCATCACCAGAAGCGAGAGCGATGGCACCGCGTTTGTTGCTACATGCAGAGATGTTGACGATTACCCATCCGGCGTATGGCAATAGTATGACGTTTAAAGCGCCAGCGGATTTTTAATCGTCACGCTGGCGCAGTTCGGTAGGCGGATAAGGCGTTCACGCCGCATCCGGCAATTGTGCGCCGATTGCCTGATGCGACGCGGGCCGCGTCTTATCAGGCCTACAGTTTAAAACTTATTTAAACCCTTTCTGCTGCTTTATCAGCTCATATGCCTGCTGAATTTCCTGCGCTTTCTGCTTCGCCATCTCCATCATCTCAGGCGGCAAACCTTTCGCCACCAGCTTATCGGGATGGTGTTCACTCATCAGCTTACGGTAGGCACGTTTGATGGTGGTCGCATCATCCGTCGGCTTCACGCCCAGCACATTACAGGCATCTTCCAGCGTCGGGCCACGCTGCGCTTGCTGCCAGTTACCACCGCCAGATTGCTGCTGATAACCGCCGCCAAACTGTGCACCGCCCTGCATCATGCGCAAAAACTGGTCAAACTGGGCGCGGGAGATCCCTAATTCTTCAGCAATGACATACAGCACCGCCCGTTCATTCGGGTGCAGTGAACCATCAGCAAACGCCGCCTGAATCTGGATCTCCAGAAACATACGAATTAAGTCAAAACGACCAAAGCAGACACTGCGAAACTGGCGCATCTTTTCGCGCAGCGGGTAATTATCTGATTTTCCCACCCGGAACGCGTTTTGCGCCGCAGTACGGGAAGCGCCATGAAGGTTCATTCGGTCCATCAACTGGCTGGCGATATGAATATCAGCCTCCGTGACGCGACCTTTGGATTTGGTTAAATGCCCCATCACTTCAAAAGTGGTGGCAAAAAACAGCGCCTGACGCTCACGCTGGTTGGCGAACCACGCCATTTTACGGCTACGGGCTTTATCAAACATATGGCCAATTAACAGGCCTAACACTACGCCCCAAAAGCCGCCGCCCATCAGTAAGGCCACGGCCACGCCAATGATTTTTCCCCAATACTGCATATATTCCCCAAATCGACACACGGATATCAGGGCTATCTCCCACAATATAAAGGTGCTTTTACCGTTTTCCGGCTGCGGTCAATTGTGGGACATCGCCTATAATTTGCATTATCATACCTGTCATTCAATGCCGTGCCTAACACCACTGACGCTATTCGGACAGGATTAACACTAGCGTAGAGATGACGAGTACGTTAGTCTCTGACCGTTTGTCACGCGCAACGTTACCGATGATGGAACAATAAAATCAACGTATGAAAAAACGTATCCCCACTCTCCTGGCCACCATGATTGCCACCGCCCTTTATAGTCAACAGGGACTGGCAGCCGACCTCGCCTCACAGTGCATGTTGGGCGTGCCAAGCTATGACCGTCCTCTGGTACAGGGCGATACCAATGACTTACCCGTGACTATCAATGCTGACCACGCGAAAGGGGACTACCCGGATGACGCCGTGTTTACTGGCAGCGTGGATATCATGCAGGGTAACAGCCGTCTGCAGGCCGACGAAGTGCAGCTCCATCAAAAAGAGGCACCAGGACAACCGGAGCCGGTACGTACCGTTGATGCGCTCGGTAATGTCCATTACGACGATAACCAGGTGATCCTCAAAGGGCCGAAAGGCTGGGCGAATCTGAACACCAAAGATACCAACGTCTGGGAAGGTGATTACCAGATGGTGGGTCGCCAGGGTCGCGGTAAAGCGGACCTGATGAAACAACGTGGCGAAAACCGCTATACCATTCTGGATAACGGTAGCTTTACCTCCTGTCTGCCGGGTTCTGACACCTGGAGCGTGGTAGGTAGCGAAATTATTCATGACCGCGAAGAACAAGTTGCTGAGATCTGGAACGCCCGCTTTAAGGTGGGTCCGGTACCGATCTTTTATAGCCCCTATTTGCAGTTGCCGGTGGGTGACAAACGTCGCTCTGGTTTCTTGATCCCGAACGCCAAGTACACCACCACCAACTACTTTGAGTTCTACCTGCCATATTACTGGAACATCGCGCCAAATATGGATGCCACCATCACGCCGCATTATATGCATCGTCGTGGCAACATCATGTGGGAGAACGAATTCCGCTACCTCTCCCAGGCGGGCGCTGGCTTGATGGAACTGGACTATCTGCCTTCAGATAAAGTCTATGAAGATGAACACCCGAACGATGACAGTTCACGTCGTTGGTTATTCTACTGGAACCACTCCGGGGTCATGGATCAGGTGTGGCGTTTCAACGTCGACTACACCAAGGTCAGCGATCCTAGCTACTTCAATGATTTCGATAACAAGTACGGTTCCAGTACTGACGGCTACGCAACGCAAAAATTCAGCGTTGGCTATGCGGTGCAAAACTTCAATGCCACCGTTTCAACCAAGCAGTTCCAGGTTTTCAGCGAACAGAACACCAGTAGCTACTCGGCAGAGCCGCAGTTAGACGTTAATTACTACCAGAATGATGTTGGTCCGTTTGATACGCGTATTTACGGCCAGGCAGTGCACTTTGTTAACACCAGAGACGACATGCCTGAAGCAACCCGTGTTCACCTGGAACCGACCATCAATTTGCCGCTCTCTAATAACTGGGGCAGCATCAATACCGAAGCGAAGTTTCTGGCAACCCATTATCAGCAAACCAATCTTGACTGGTATAACTCCAGAAACACGACCAAGCTGGACGAATCCGTTAACCGCGTAATGCCGCAATTCAAAGTTGACGGCAAAATGGTCTTTGAACGCGATATGGAAATGCTGGCTCCGGGTTATACCCAAACGCTGGAACCGCGCGCGCAGTATTTGTACGTGCCGTATCGCGATCAGAGCGACATCTATAACTACGACTCGTCTCTGCTGCAATCTGACTACTCTGGCCTGTTCCGGGACCGGACTTACGGCGGTCTTGACCGTATTGCCTCCGCTAACCAAGTGACGACCGGTGTCACATCTCGCATATATGATGATGCTGCCGTTGAACGTTTTAATATTTCCGTTGGTCAAATCTACTATTTCACGGAGTCTCGCACTGGCGATGACAACATAACATGGGAGAATGACGACAAAACGGGCTCACTGGTGTGGGCAGGCGACACCTACTGGCGTATCTCCGAGCGTTGGGGATTGCGTGGCGGGATTCAGTACGATACACGTCTGGATAACGTAGCGACCAGTAACTCCAGCATTGAATACCGTCGGGATGAAGACCGTCTGGTACAGCTGAATTACCATTACGCCAGCCCGGAATATATTCAGGCTACGCTGCCTAAGTACTATTCCACTGCTGAGCAATATAAGAATGGTATTTCGCAGGTAGGTGCTGTCGCCAGCAGGCCAATTGCCGATCGTTGGTCCATTGTTGGGGCCTACTACTACGACACCAATGCGAACAAGCAAGCCGACTCTATGTTAGGTGTGCAATACAGCTCCTGCTGCTATGCAATTCGCGTCGGTTACGAGCGGAAGCTGAACGGTTGGGATAACGATAAACAACATGCGGTATATGACAACGCAATCGGCTTTAACATCGAACTTCGCGGCCTGAGCTCCAACTACGGTCTGGGTACGCAAGAGATGCTGCGTTCGAACATTCTGCCGTATCAAAACACTTTGTGATTTGTTGATTTACCACGTAATCCGCAGTGCGGTTAATTGAAATGGAAAAAGTATGAAGAACTGGAAAACGCTGCTTCTCGGTATCGCCATGATCGCGAATACCAGTTTCGCTGCCCCCCAGGTAGTCGATAAAGTCGCAGCCGTCGTCAATAACGGCGTCGTGCTGGAAAGCGACGTTGATGGATTAATGCAGTCGGTAAAACTGAACGCTGCGCAGGCAAGGCAGCAGCTTCCTGATGACGCGACGCTGCGCCACCAAATCATGGAACGTTTGATCATGGATCAAATCATCCTGCAGATGGGGCAGAAAATGGGAGTGAAAATCTCCGATGAGCAGCTGGATCAGGCGATTGCTAACATCGCGAAACAGAACAACATGACGCTGGATCAGATGCGCAGCCGTCTGGCTTACGATGGTCTGAACTACAACACTTATCGTAACCAGATCCGCAAAGAGATGATTATCTCTGAAGTGCGTAACAACGAGGTGCGTCGTCGCATCACCATCCTGCCACAGGAAGTCGAATCCCTGGCGCAGCAGGTGGGTAACCAAAACGACGCCAGCACTGAGCTGAACCTGAGCCACATCCTGATCCCGCTGCCGGAAAACCCGACCTCTGATCAGGTGAACGAAGCGGAAAGCCAGGCGCGCGCCATTGTCGATCAGGCGCGTAACGGCGCTGATTTCGGTAAGCTGGCGATTGCTCATTCTGCCGACCAGCAGGCGCTGAACGGCGGCCAGATGGGGTGGGGCCGTATTCAGGAGTTGCCGGGGATCTTCGCCCAGGCATTAAGCACCGCGAAGAAAGGCGACATTGTTGGCCCGATTCGTTCCGGCGTTGGCTTCCATATTCTGAAAGTTAACGACCTGCGCGGCGAAAGCAAAAATATCTCGGTGACCGAAGTTCATGCTCGCCATATTCTGCTGAAACCGTCGCCGATCATGACTGACGAACAGGCCCGCGTGAAACTGGAGCAAATTGCTGCTGATATCAAGAGTGGTAAAACGACTTTTGCTGCCGCAGCGAAAGAGTTCTCGCAGGATCCAGGTTCTGCTAACCAGGGCGGTGATCTCGGCTGGGCTACACCAGATATTTTCGATCCAGCCTTCCGTGACGCCCTGACCCGCCTGAACAAAGGTCAAATGAGTGCACCGGTTCACTCTTCATTCGGCTGGCATTTAATCGAACTGCTGGATACCCGTAATGTCGATAAAACCGACGCTGCGCAGAAAGATCGTGCATACCGCATGCTGATGAACCGTAAGTTCTCGGAAGAAGCAGCAAGCTGGATGCAGGAACAACGTGCCAGCGCCTACGTTAAAATCCTGAGCAACTAATGGTTAAAACCCAACGTGTTGTGATCACTCCCGGCGAGCCCGCCGGGATTGGCCCGGACTTAGTTGTCCAGCTTGCACAGCGTGAGTGGCCGGTCGAACTGGTTGTTTGTGCCGATGCCACTCTCCTTACCGACCGGGCAGCGATGCTCGGTTTGCCGCTCACCCTCCGCCCTTATTCCCCCAACTCCCCTGCACAACCGCAAACTACGGGCACATTAACGCTACTTCCTGTCGCGCTACGTGAATCTGTCACTGCGGGGCAGTTAGCGATTGAAAATGGGCATTACGTGGTGGAGACGCTGGCGCGAGCGTGTGATGGCTGTCTGAACGGTGAATTTGCTGCGCTGATCACAGGCCCCGTGCATAAAGGCGTCATTAACGACGCAAGCATTCCGTTTACCGGTCATACCGAGTTTTTCGAAGAGCGTTCGCAGGCGAAAAAAGTGGTGATGATGCTGGCGACCGAAGAACTTCGCGTGGCGCTGGCAACGACGCATTTACCGCTGCGCGATATCGCAGATGCTATCACCCCTGCACTTTTGCACGAAGTGATTGCTATTTTGCATCACGATTTGCGTACAAAATTTGGTATTGCCGAACCGCGCATTCTGGTCTGCGGGCTGAATCCGCACGCGGGCGAAGGCGGTCATATGGGTACGGAAGAGATAGACACCATTATTCCGGTGCTCGACGAGCTGCGGGCGCAGGGGATGAAACTCAACGGGCCGCTGCCTGCCGATACCCTGTTTCAGCCGAAATATCTCGATAACGCCGACGCCGTGCTGGCGATGTACCACGATCAGGGTCTTCCCGTGCTAAAATACCAGGGCTTCGGGCGCGGTGTGAACATTACGCTGGGCCTGCCCTTTATTCGCACATCAGTGGACCACGGCACCGCGCTTGAACTGGCGGGACGTGGCGAAGCCGATGTCGGCAGTTTTATTACGGCGCTTAATCTCGCCATCAAAATGATTGTTAACACCCAATGAATAATCGAGTCCACCAGGGCCACTTAGCCCGTAAACGCTTCGGGCAAAACTTTCTCAACGATCAGTTCGTGATCGACAGCATTGTTTCTGCCATTAACCCGCAAAAGGGCCAGGCAATGGTCGAAATCGGCCCCGGTCTGGCGGCATTGACCGAGCCGGTCGGCGAACGTCTGGACCAGCTGACGGTCATCGAACTTGACCGCGATCTGGCGGCACGTCTGCAAACGCATCCATTCTTAGGCCCGAAACTGACGATTTATCAGCAGGATGCGATGACCTTTAACTTTGGCGAACTGGCCGAGAAAATGGGTCAGCCGCTGCGTGTTTTCGGCAACCTGCCTTATAACATCTCCACGCCGTTGATGTTCCATCTGTTTAGCTATACTGATGCCATTGCCGACATGCACTTTATGTTGCAAAAAGAGGTGGTGAATCGTCTGGTTGCAGGACCGAACAGCAAAGCGTATGGTCGATTAAGCGTCATGGCGCAATACTATTGCAACGTGATCCCGGTACTGGAAGTTCCGCCGTCAGCCTTTACACCACCACCCAAAGTGGATTCCGCCGTCGTGCGCCTGGTCCCTCATGCAACGATGCCTCACCCGGTTAAAGATATTCGCGTGTTGAGCCGCATCACCACCGAAGCCTTTAACCAGCGTCGTAAAACCATTCGTAACAGCCTCGGCAACCTGTTTAGCGTCGAGGTGTTAACCGGAATGGGGATCGACCCGGCGATGCGAGCGGAAAATATCTCTGTCGCGCAATATTGCCAGATGGCGAACTATCTGGCGGAGAACGCGCCTTTGCAGGAGAGTTAACGATGATCAATTCGCCCCGAGTGTGTATTCAGGTTCAAAGCGTCTACATTGAGGCACAATCTTCACCTGATAATGAACGTTACGTTTTTGCTTATACCGTAACCATACGCAATCTGGGGCGAGCGCCAGTGCAGTTGTTGGGGCGTTACTGGCTGATCACCAATGGCAATGGCCGTGAAACCGAAGTCCAGGGCGAAGGAGTGGTTGGCGTCCAGCCACTTATCGCGCCTGGCGAAGAGTACCAGTACACCAGCGGTGCAATCATTGAAACCCCGCTGGGCACCATGCAGGGTCACTACGAAATGATCGATGAAAATGGCGTCCCTTTCAGCATCGACATTCCCGTATTCCGACTCGCCGTTCCCACACTCATTCATTAAAAGAATATGGCGACATACCTTATTGGCGACGTTCATGGTTGTTACGATGAACTGATCGCATTGCTGCATAAAGTAGAATTTACCCCCGGGAAAGATACCCTCTGGCTGACGGGCGATCTGGTCGCGCGCGGCCCGGGTTCGCTGGATGTTCTGCGCTATGTGAAATCCTTAGGCGACAGCGTACGTCTGGTGCTGGGCAATCACGATCTGCATCTGCTGGCGGTATTTGCCGGGATCAGCCGCAATAAACCGAAAGATCGCCTGACACCGCTGCTGGAAGCGCCGGATGCCGACGAGCTGCTTAACTGGCTGCGTCGCCAGCCTCTGCTGCAAATCGACGAAGAGAAAAAGCTGGTGATGGCCCACGCAGGGATCACGCCGCAGTGGGATCTGCAGACCGCCAAAGAGTGCGCGCGCGATGTAGAAGCGGTGCTGTCGAGTGACTCCTATCCCTTCTTTCTTGACGCTATGTACGGCGATATGCCAAATAACTGGTCACCGGAATTGCGGGGGCTGGGAAGACTGCGTTTTATCACCAACGCCTTTACCCGTATGCGTTTTTGCTTCCCGAACGGTCAACTGGATATGTACAGCAAAGAATCGCCGGAAGAAGCCCCTGCCCCACTGAAACCGTGGTTTGCGATTCCTGGCCCTGTCGCTGAAGAATACAGCATCGCCTTTGGTCACTGGGCATCGCTGGAAGGCAAAGGTACGCCGGAAGGTATTTACGCGCTGGATACCGGCTGCTGCTGGGGTGGGTCATTAACCTGCCTGCGCTGGGAAGATAAACAGTATTTTGTCCAGCCGTCGAACCGGCATAAGGATTTGGGCGAAGCGGCGGCGTCTTAAACACAGCCTGATACAGGAAGGCCGGATAAGACGCGACCGGCGTCGCATCCGGCACTAGCCGTAAATTCTATACAAACTTACCGCCGCTCCAGAATCTCAAAGCAATAGCTGTGAGAGTTCTGCGCATCGGCGTCGTGGAATTCGCTGAATACCGATTCCCAGTCATCCGGCTCGTAATCCGGGAAATGGGTGTCGCCTTCCACTTCTGCGTCGATATGCGTCAGATACAGTTTTTGCGCTTTTGGCAGGAACTGCTCATAAACGCGACCGCCGCCAATCACCATGATTTCTGGTACGTCACCACACGCCGCAATGGCTTCATCCACCGATTTCACCCACGTTACGCGATCGTCCGTACCCGGTTGACTGCTGAGGATAATATTTTTGCGTCCTGGCAACGGACGACCGATTGATTCCCAAGTATGGCGGCCCATAATCACGGGTTTATTTAAGGTGTTGCGTTTAAACCAGGCGAGATCGGCAGGCAGGTTCCACGGCATGGCGTTTTCCATGCCGATAACGCGATCTACCGCTAACGCCGCAATCAGACTGATCATTGAGATTTCCCGATAAAAAAATTGTCGCCACTATACGTAAAGCGTAAACCGTCGTCGACTGGTGCGAGGATGATGTTGAGGAAAATTTTATATTCTGCTGGCGAGTCCACGCTCTCCCCCTGGACTCGCCGCATTACAATGAAACAAAAACAAACAGTTAGCTGTAAAGTGTGATTTACGTCACTCTTTATTAAGATGAGGGTTTCGTTTCCGGTTCATCCGCCATGTTGCCGGTATGTTTACCTTCTTCTGTTCCCTGCCAGCCATGTCGTTGAATTAATGACAGATGTTCGCGGTCCTCGGTGATGATCTCACTTAACATCGCGCTGGTGCGTTTATAGACCGCCGCGCGGGCTTTGGTGTCATTCTCAACCATTGCCATCTCTTCCACCATCTGAATATTAAAGCGGCGGAACACATCGGCACGTTCTCGCGCTTCATACGGCCCCAGACCTAAACTTTCCAGCGCCAGACGCCCGGTTTTCAGCGCACCTTCAAAGGTTTCACGCTCCGGCTTTTCAACGCCTGCCTGACGCAAACGAATGTAGTGATCGACATCGCGGGCGCGGGCAATAATCTGCAAATGCGGGAAATGTTCTTTCACCATCTCCGTCAGTTGCAGGTTGGTTTGCGGATCGTCAATAGCGTTAATCAGCACTTCCGCTTTCGCCGCTCCGGCAGATTCCAGTAAATCCATCCGCGTGGCATCGCCATAAAACACTTTCATACCAAATTTACGCAGCGTTTCGATATGGTCCGGATCGTGATCGAGCACCACCATTTTCACCCCGCTGGAGAGCAGTAAACGTCCGGTAATCTGTCCAAAACGACCGAATCCGGCGATAATCACGCGCGGCTGTTCTTCATCGATCTCATCGGCTTCACGCGCCTCCTCCGTAGAAGATTGCTCAAGGCGATTGAGGATCACCAGCAGAATCGGCGTTGCTGCCATCGACAGCGCCACCGCCAGGGTCAGCGATTTCGCCCACTCCGGCTCCAGCACATTCGCCATCTGCGCCGCACCAAATACCACAAAGGCAAACTCACTGCCCTGCCCTAACAACACCGCAAACCAGCGACGCTGTTTATTTGGCACCTGCAACGGTCGGGCAATCAGCCACAGCATGGCGATTTTGATGATGAGGAAACCGAGCAGCAAAATGACAATGCGCAATGGGTTTTCAATCAGCGTGCCAAAGTCTATCGACATGCCAACACCGATGAAAAACAGCCCCAACAGCAAACCTTTAAACGGTTCGATATCGCTTTCCAACGCATGACGGTATTCCGAGCTTGCCAGCAGTACGCCCGCCAGAAACGCGCCCATCGCCATCGACAAGCCGACCTCTTCCAGCAGCAAACCAAAGCCAAACACAAGGAATAACGCCACGGCACTAAACACTTCCCGCAAGCCAGAGCGGGCAACAAAACGCAGCGCCGGACGCGTAACATAGCGCCCCAGCAATACCACCAGTACCAGCGCACCCGCCACTTTTAACGCCGAGAGAGCAAATGCGCCCATCGTCGTCGAGGCACTGCTCGCCGCCAGTAGCGGGATCATCGCCACCAGCGGGATTGCCGCGATATCCTGGAACAGCAGCACTGCAAAGGCACTGCGGCCCATTTGCGTCACCATCAGATTGCGTTCATTCATCGCCTGCATGGCAATCGCCGTTGATGAGAGCGCCAGCGTCATACCGATCAATTCCGCGACCTGCCAGCGCAGCCCAAGTAACATACAGAACAGCCCCAGCAGGCCACCGCAAATCACCATCTGCAATGCGCCACCGCCGAACACTGCCGCACGCAGCTTCCACAGCCTTTGTGGATCGAGTTCGAGGCCGATAATAAACAGCATCAGCACCACCCCAATCTCGGCAAAGTGCAGAATAGATTCGGCATCGGTCACCAGTCGCAGCCCCCACGGGCCAATAATGCAGCCGGCGATCAGGTAGCCAAGTACCGATCCCAGACCAAGACGTACCGCAATGGGTACAATCAGCGCCGCCGATCCGAGGTAGATCAGCGCCTGAACCAGCGTATGACTATCCATGATGGGCCTCCTGCCATTCCAGCAGACGTTGCTTATAGTGGCGCGCCTGCCCTTCGAGGGTTTCGTCGTCACAAATAAAGGTGCAGTGCATGGCAAACGGTGGCAGCCAGTTCAGCCCGCAGTAGATTGCCGTCGCCTGTAGCGGCTGCGACAGCACATCAAAGCCCGGATGCGCACCAATTTCAAAATGGCTTTCCCCGCCGCCGGTCGTCACCGCCCACAGCAAATGTTTGCCATGCAGCGCCGTGCCGCCGTGACCGTAAGCCCAGCCGTGCGACAAAACTTTATCGATCCAAAGTTTAAGAAGCGGAGGAATGCTGTACCACTGCATCGGGTGCTGCCAGACGATCAGATCGGCGCGAGAGAGCGCCTCCTGCTCGGCGGCAATATCGATATTGAAGTCAGGATAGAGTTGATAAAGAGAGCGAATTTCGACGCCTTCCAGCGTCCTTGCCTGTTCAAGCATCCGTTTATTCGCATGGGAATGATGCGGATACGGATGCGCATAAATGATGAGGATCATAGTTATTAGCCCGCGTGTTTACGCCTTTGTTTTCCCACAAAGTGTAGTCATATATTCACGCGGCTTATAGTCAATAATATTGATTCAGAAAAGAGAGAAATCTGAACAAATAATCCCATTCTCTGCCCGCGGATCGTCATATTGCTGGTCTGCGCCAGTGACATTCCTCGAGTCTCCGGGGCAAACGCTACGGAAATCAACAAGCCAAACAGCGAGATACCCGCCCCCATTAGCATCGTGTTACTGATACCGTAATTATTGATAAATATCGGCAGTGCCCAGGTCGAAACAATGGTGCCAATACGACTTAAGGACATAATCACGCCCACGGCAGAGGCGCGGATATCCGTCGGGAAGAGTTCATTAGGATAGAGCCACTGCAAATTACCCGGCCCGCCAGAGAAAAAGGCATACACCGCAAAGGCCATCACTACCAGCCAGATCCCCATATCCGGGATTAGCCCCAAAACCGCCAACGCCAGCGTCATCATGGCAAAGCTGCCAATCAACAATGGACGCCGTCCGGCAGTGTTTAGCCACAGCATCGGCGGAATACAGCCGAGCATAAAGAACAGGCTAATCACCACATTCCCTAGTGCCGCGTTTTTGCCAACCCCCAATCCCAACGAACCAACGATTTGCGGGCCAAAGGTGTAAATGGCGAACATTGGGATCACCTGGCAGGTCCAGATGGCGGCAACAAACAGAACAAAAGGAAAATGGCGGCGATTAAACAGATCGCGAAAACGGGTTTGCTGCGGCTGCTCTTCATCGAAAGCCACCGGTTCGCCAAACAGTTTTATCATCATCTCTTCGCACTCTTTTACTCGCCCTTTGCGTAATAACCAGCGGGGAGATTCTGGCAGTTCGAATCGACCAATCAAAATCAACAAACAAGGGATCGCCGCGCTACCCAGCATCCAGCGCCAACCACCTTCCACATCATAAAGCCAGTAGCCGACCAGATCGGCGCAGGTCGCGCCGACATACCACATCGCGGCAATAAAGCTGATGGAAAACGCCCGCTGACGGGTACTGGAGAACTCGGTGATCATCGAAGTGGCGATGGGATAATCTGCACCGATGACAATGCCGATGAGTACCCGCATCACCAACAGTTCGACGGGGGATGAAACACACATCGTCGCCACCGATATCACGCCGATGGCGATGATATCAATGAGGAACATTTTGCGCCGTCCGACTTTATCGGAGATATAGCCAAACAGCGATGTGCCAACGAACAGCCCGGCGAGCGTTCCCGCGCCCAGCAAGCCAATCCAGTCAGCGTCCAGTTTCAGCGCCGGAGTCAGTTGCTCCAGCGCCACGCCAATCATTACCAGTACATAACCATCCAGAAACGGACCACCGCTTCCCCACAGCAAAATGCGGCGGTGAATAGAGGAGAATTTGAGATCGTCAAAGTTTCTGGACGGTTGCATGGGTTATTCCTGTTTTTTTGCAATGAGAGTCAGTACGGCGTTACGTATCAAACCAACATCAGCCGTAACGGAACTCCACACCAAAGGTGCCGCGCGGGTATTCCCACTGTTCCAGCGCCGACCCCAGCCCCAGAATGCGACAGGTGCCGCACTCCAGACATCCGGCGTAATCGAAGCGCACACTGCCGTCATCCTGCTTCTTGTACAGACCTGCGGGGCACGCTTTCACCAGCAGCTCCAGCACCTGTTTATCAGCATCGGCCTTCACAACAATGTGCGGATGCTCTTCATCGACATTGAATTTATTGACGCCCAGTTTGACGTCCACATTGACGGGAGAAGTCATAAAACGGTCACTCCTTTCATGCCATCCTTGATCAGATTGATGAAGCCCACTTTCTTGCCGTGGCGGAGGATTTTCTTGCGCATCAGTTCCGGCGCACTGCCGTCAATGGTGAACAGGTCACGCGCCACGCCCACCGCCAGTTCCGGGTTGCCGCTAAACATGCGTGGGTTATCAAGGAACGCCGGTAGTTTCTGGTACATGCGCATATCGCGCAGCGGGCCACTCTCCAGATGCTGACGATATTCCGCGAGTTTTTGCTTACTGAAATCGTCGCTTTTCATCGCTGAAAGCACGGTTTTTGCTGCAGCTTCCCCGGCGGCAATCGCCAGATCCATACCGCGAATGGTAAAACCGAGGTTCATACACATTCCGGCGGCATCACCGGCAATCAATACGCCGTCACCGACCAGCTCCGGCAGCATGTTGATGCCTGCTTCCGGCACTACGTGAGCGGAATATTCCACCAGCTTGCCGCCCGCGATCAGCGGTGCAACGGCCGGATGCTGTTTGAAATCTTCCAGCATTTGCGGCACCGATTTTTTCGCGTCATGCAGATGATGCAGACCACAAACCAGCCCCAGCGACAGGGTATTTTCATTGGTATAAAGGAAGCCGCCGCCCATCAGGCCATCGGTGGGTGATCCCGCAAACAGACAAGCCGCGCCCTGATTACCCTGCAACTGAAAACGGTCTTCGATTACCGACTTCGGTAACTCGATCAGTTCCTTCACGCCAACCGCCACATCCGTCGGTTTAACGCGTTTTGCCATCCCCAACTTTTCGGCAAGGATGGAGTTCACCCCATCAGCAAGGAGCACCGTTTTCGCTTCAATCACATCACCATCGGCTTCTACACCGACGACTTTGCCATCGCGCTGTACGAGGTTATCGACGCGGATCCCGGTAATTAACTGCGCGCCCGCTTCTTCGGCCTGCTCCATCAACCAGGCATCAAATTTACTGCGCAAAACGGAGTAAGAACGCTGGGATGGCGAGGTTTCGTCACCGTTGCAGTAGTCCATAGTCATCGCTGACTTTTCCGTCATAAACGCGAGTTTTTCATGGGTGATCAGGCGTTCTACGGGGGCGGAATCGGCGAAACCTGGAATAATGTGTTCCAGACTGTGGGCATAGAGACGCCCGCCAGTAACGTTCTTGGCACCTGCGGAATTGCCACGCTCGATAACTAACACTTGCGCCCCTTCGCGGGCGAGCACCAGTGCGGCAACCGAACCGGCAAGCCCTGCACCGACGATGATGGCGTCAAAGATATCTTCGGACATAAGAGCTCCCTGTCAGCGGCAGAGCCGTAATGCAGCCCTGCCAGAGTGGATCAACGCGCTAAAGCTGCGGTCAGTGCCGGAAGGATCTTCACGGCATCGCCAACAATGCCGTAATCCGCGTACTGGAAGATCGGCGCATTTTTATCTTTATTGATGGCGAAAATGGTTTGCGACGCGTTAGCGCCAACCATGTGCTGGATCTACCCGGAGATCCCCACCGCCAGGTACAGTTCAGGTTTCAGCATCAGGTTGGAGATACCGACATAGCGTTCGTGCTCCATCCATTTTTCGTTTTCTGCCACCGGACGAGAACAGGCCAACTCCGCACCTATCGCCTTGCAAAGCTGTTCTGCCAGCGCAATGTTCTCTTTGCTGCCAATGCCGCGACCGACGCTGACCACCAGACGGGCTTTGTCGAGATCGACGCTGTTGCTCTGGCGCGCCTGGGTTGCCGTGCGGGTAATCGCCACAGCCGGAGCCTGCCACTCCACGGTGTGCGTTTCGCCAGTGCGTGACGCGTCTGGCTGAGCCGCATCGAACGTGCCGCTGCTGATGGTCAGTACCGCATACGGCGTGGCAATGCGTTCTTCGCCAATCGCCAGACCGCCGTAAACCATGTGTTTCACTGTTGCTTTACCGTCCTGTACGCTGACGGTGCTGGCATCGTTAGACACCGCCGCTTTAAGGCGATAACCCAGTTTTGCCGCCAGTAATTTGCCGCGACGGGTGTTTGGCAACAGCACCAGACCGTCAGCGCCGTGCTGGCGAATAGTGTCAGCCATGACACCGGCGTAATCTTCGATCATCCGATCGTCCGGTTTGCCGTTTAATTTCCAGACATGATTAGCGCCGAGCTGGATTGCCTGTGCGCCGTCGGCATCATTGAGGACAAAGGCATTGATTTGATTAGCTAAAGCCTGCGCACCGTTCATCAGTTCCGGCAGACGAGAGGGGGTATCGCTGAATACCCAGACTTGAGAAAACGTGTTCATAGCATCCCCTGTAATTAAATGACTTTGCGAAGATTTTCAGCAAATGCGGCGATCTGTTCTTCGCCGTCGCCTTCAATCACGATGCGCTGACGCTCGCGCTGTTTCGGCGCGGCAACCTGTTGTTCAGACCAGGCGTCCACGGCGTTAAAACCAATATCCGCCGCCGACCATACCTGGACTGGCTTTTTCGCCGCGCCGAGAATGGCTTTCATCGAAGGAATTTGTGGGGAGTTGATATCAGTGGAAACAGCAACAACCGCAGGCAGCGGAATGCTTAAGGTTTCGGTTTCATCTTCCAGTTCGCGCTCAACGGTGAGGGTATCTGCCGTCAGGGAGATAATTTTGCTGACGCCGTTAACTGCCGGAATATTGAGGATTTCGCCCACCAGCAGACCAACCTGCTGGGCATAAAGGTCGGAAGAACCATCGCCACAGAGGATCAGATCAAAGCCTGCTTTCTGGGCGGCTGCAGCCAGTGCGCTCGCCGTTTGTTGCGGCAGTGCCTGCTCGAACTGGTCATCAATCACCACAATCAGTTCATCCGGGCCGCGCGATAGCACATCTTTACGCCCTTTGGCGTTGGTCAGGGCTTTACCGCCCACACTTAAGGCTGTCACCTGCGCCTCTGCTGCCTGTTGCTTTAGCTGGCAAGCCGCTTCAATAGCGTTGAGATCGTATTGGCTTATTTTGGCATCGGCTTTGCTGAAGTCTAATGAACCATCAGCATTATTGACCGCAATATCCTGTTCATCAGGCACGCACTTATAGCAAGTAATAATCTTCATTGCATCTCCAGAAATCATGAAGGAAACGTCGTTCATATCGGTGGTGTTAATTACAGATATCACGCCCTTTAATTTGGAAATAAAACTTTAATCACCAATATTGAAAGTCAGATGCTATTTTTTTACCCACAAAAGAATATAACAAACTGATTAATAACCAAAATTAACGAAAAACGCCCTCTGTTCACTCGAAACAAAAATGTGATACCAATCACAGAATACAGCTTATTGAATACCCATTATGAGTTAGCCATTAACGCGTCCACGATGTTAATAATAATTATATTAAATGTTAACAAAAATAAAACAAACGGGAACGCAAAATAAATATTCGTTTTCACAGTGGAATTAACTCATGAAGAATGAAAAGAGAAAAACGGGAATAGAACCGAAGGTTTTCTTTCCGCCATTAATAATCGTCGGCATACTTTGTTGGCTTACAGTCAGAGATCTGGATGCGGCGAATGTCGTTATTAATGCTGTATTCAGTTACGTCACCAATGTATGGGGATGGGCATTTGAATGGTATATGGTGGTGATGCTTTTCGGTTGGTTCTGGCTGGTGTTTGGCCCGTATGCCAAAAAGCGTTTAGGTAACGAACCGCCAGAATTTAGCACCGCCAGTTGGATCTTTATGATGTTCGCCTCCTGTACGTCTGCTGCCGTACTGTTCTGGGGATCGATTGAGATCTACTACTACATCTCCACCCCGCCGTTTGGCTTAGAACCGAACTCGACAGGAGCGAAAGAGTTGGGGCTGGCTTACAGCTTGTTCCACTGGGGACCTCTGCCGTGGGCCACTTACAGCTTCCTTTCAGTCGCCTTCGCTTACTTCTTCTTTGTCCGCAAAATGGAAGTGATTCGCCCCAGCTCGACACTGGTGCCGCTGGCAGGTGAAAAACACGCCAAAGGGTTGTTCGGTACCATCGTCGACAACTTCTATCTCGTCGCCTTGATCTTCGCGATGGGTACCAGTCTGGGCCTTGCCACGCCGCTGGTGACCGAGTGTATGCAATGGTTGTTTGGCATTCCGCATACCCTGCAACTGGACGCTATCATCATTACCTGCTGGATTATCCTCAACGCCATTTGCGTCGCTTGCGGTCTGCAAAAAGGGGTACGTATCGCCAGTGACGTGCGTAGTTACCTGAGCTTCCTGATGCTGGGTTGGGTGTTCATCGTCAGCGGTGCCAGCTTCATCATGAACTACTTCACCGATTCGGTGGGGATGTTGCTGATGTATCTGCCGCGCATGTTGTTCTATACCGATCCCATCGCTAAAGGCGGCTTCCCGCAGGGCTGGACCGTGTTCTACTGGGCATGGTGGGTGATTTACGCCATCCAGATGAGTATCTTCCTCGCCCGCATCTCCCGTGGTCGTACTGTGCGTGAACTGTGCTTCGGCATGGTGATGGGGCTGACAGCATCCACCTGGATCCTGTGGACCGTGCTCGGTAGTAACACTCTGCTGTTGATGGATAAAAACATCATCAACATTCCAAATCTGATCGAACAGTACGGTGTGGCGCGCGCCATCATCGAAACCTGGGCCGCTCTGCCACTCAGCACCGCCACCATGTGGGGCTTCTTCATCCTCTGCTTTATTGCCACCGTTACGCTGGTTAACGCCTGCTCTTATACCCTGGCGATGTCTACTTGCCGCGAAGTACGCGATGGTGAAGAACCACCGCTGCTGGTGCGTATCGGTTGGTCAATTCTGGTTGGCATTATCGGTATTGTTCTGCTGGCGCTCGGCGGCCTGAAACCGATTCAAACCGCCATTATCGCCGGAGGATGCCCGCTGTTCTTCGTCAACATTATGGTGACGCTCTCCTTTATTAAAGACGCGAAACAGAACTGGAAAGATTAATTAACCCCCAAAATATCAAGAGGTTGAAAGATGGATTTTAATTTAAATGATGAGCAGGAACTGTTTGTCGCCGGTATCCGCGAACTGATGGCCAGCGAAAACTGGGAGGCCTATTTTGCCGAGTGCGACCGTGACAGCGTCTACCCGGAACGTTTTGTCAAAGCACTGGCGGATATGGGTATCGACAGTCTGCTGATCCCTGAAGAGCACGGTGGTCTGGACGCGGGGTTTGTTACTCTCGCCGCCGTGTGGATGGAGCTGGGACGTCTGGGGGCACCAACCTATGTACTGTACCAGCTGCCGGGCGGGTTCAATACCTTCCTGCGCGAAGGCACACAAGAGCAGATCGACAAGATTATGGCTTTCCGCGGCACCGGTAAGCAGATGTGGAACTCAGCGATTACCGAACCGGGCGCGGGCTCCGACGTGGGTAGCCTGAAAACGACTTATACCCGTAGAAATGGTAAGATTTATCTTAATGGTAGTAAGTGTTTTATTACCAGTAGCGCCTACACCCCGTACATCGTGGTGATGGCGCGCGACGGGGCTTCTCCGGACAAACCTGTCTACACCGAATGGTTTGTTGATATGAGCAAACCGGGCATCAAAGTGACCAAACTTGAGAAGCTCGGTCTGCGTATGGATAGCTGCTGTGAAATCACCTTTGACGATGTGGAACTGGACGAGAAAGACATGTTCGGTCGGGAAGGTAACGGCTTTAACCGCGTCAAAGAAGAGTTCGACCATGAACGTTTCCTGGTAGCCCTGACCAACTACGGTACGGCGATGTGCGCCTTTGAAGATGCTGCGCGCTACGCCAACCAGCGCGTGCAGTTTGGCGAGGCTATTGGTCGTTTCCAGTTGATTCAGGAAAAATTCGCCCACATGGCGATCAAATTAAACTCCATGAAAAACATGCTGTATGAAGCAGCGTGGAAAGCAGACAACGGCACCATCACCTCTGGCGATGCAGCGATGTGCAAATACTTCTGCGCCAATGCGGCATTTGAAGTGGTGGATAGCGCAATGCAGGTGCTGGGCGGTGTCGGGATTGCGGGCAACCACCGCATCAGCCGCTTCTGGCGTGACCTGCGTGTAGACCGCGTTTCCGGAGGATCTGACGAAATGCAGATCCTGACGCTGGGTCGTGCGGTGCTGAAGCAATACCGCTAAGTCCGTGCGCTGCCTGATGCGACGCTGACGCGTCTTATCAGGCCTACGGGAGCACGAATGTAAGCCGGATAAGGCGTTTACGCCGCATCCGGCAGTCATGCGCTACATAAATTTTTCAGGAGCTAATAATGGATCATCTACCCATGCCGAAATTCGGACCGCTGGCCGGATTGCGCGTTGTCTTCTCCGGTATCGAAATCGCCGGACCGTTTGCCGGACAAATGTTCGCAGAATGGGGCGCGGAAGTTATTTGGATCGAGAACGTCGCCTGGGCCGACACCATTCGCGTTCAACCGAACTACCCGCAGCTCTCCCGCCGCAATTTGCACGCGCTGTCGTTAAATATTTTCAAAGATGAAGGCCGCGAAGCGTTTCTGAAATTAATGGAAACCACCGATATCTTCATCGAAGCCAGTAAAGGTCCGGCCTTTGCCCGTCGTGGCATTACCGATGAAGTACTGTGGCAGCACAACCCGAAACTGGTTATCGCTCACCTGTCCGGTTTTGGTCAGTACGGCACCGAGGAGTACACCAATCTTCCGGCCTATAACACCATCGCCCAGGCCTTCAGTGGTTACCTGATTCAGAACGGTGATGTTGACCAGCCAATGCCTGCCTTCCCGTATACCGCCGATTACTTTTCTGGCCTGACCGCCACCACGGCGGCGCTGGCAGCACTGCATAAAGTGCGTGAAACCGGTAAAGGCGAAAGTATCGACATCGCCATGTATGAAGTGATGCTGCGTATGGGCCAGTACTTCATGATGGATTACTTCAACGGCGGCGAAATGTGCCCGCGCATGAGCAAAGGTAAAGATCCCTACTACGCCGGTTGCGGTCTGTATAAATGTGCCGACGGCTACATCGTGATGGAACTGGTGGGCATTACCCAAATTGAAGAGTGCTTTAAAGATATTGGCCTCGCACATCTACTCGGTACGCCGGAAATCCCGGAAGGCACTCAGCTTATCCACCGTATCGAATGCCCTTACGGCCCACTGGTAGAAGAAAAACTCGATGCCTGGCTGGCGGCACATACCATCGCAGAAGTTAAAGAACGCTTTGCCGAACTGAATATCGCCTGTGCCAAAGTACTGACCGTACCGGAACTGGAAAGCAATCCACAGTATGTTGCCCGTGAATCAATCACTCAGTGGCAAACGATGGATGGTCGCACCTGCAAAGGGCCGAACATCATGCCGAAATTCAAAAATAACCCCGGACAAATCTGGCGCGGAATGCCCTCACATGGCATGGACACGGCTGCCATTTTGAAAAATATCGGCTACAGCGAAAACGACATTCAGGAGTTGGTCAGCAAAGGTCTGGCCAAAGTTGAGGACTAAACGCGTGGCGTCAGTCGGCTTGCCTGACTAGCGCCCGCCCAATAACAAACGAACAAAAATGGATAGAGGTGCAATGGATATCATTGGCGGACAACATCTACGTCAAATGTGGGACGATCTGGCGGACGTTTACGGTCATAAAACGGCGCTGATTTGTGAATCCAGCGGCGGAGTCGTTAACCGGTATAGTTATCTTGAGTTAAATCAGGAGATTAACCGCACGGCAAACCTGTTTTATACGCTGGGGATTCGCAAAGGCAACAAGGTTGCACTACATCTCGACAACTGCCCGGAATTTATCTTTTGCTGGTTCGGGCTGGCAAAAATTGGCGCGATTATGGTGCCGATTAACGCCCGCCTGTTACGCGAGGAAAGCGAGTGGATCTTGCAAAATAGCCAGGCGTGCCTGCTGGTGACCAGTGCGCAATTTTATCCTATGTATCAACAGATTCAGCAGGAAGATGCCACTCAATTGCGGCACATTTGCCTGACAGATGTGGCACTTCCCGCTGATGATGGAGTGAGTTCATTTACTCAACTGAAAAATCAACAACCTGCCACCTTGTGCTATGCACCGCCGCTATCGACTGACGATACGGCGGAAATTCTCTTCACCTCCGGCACCACCTCCCGACCGAAAGGTGTGGTGATTACCCATTACAACCTGCGCTTCGCTGGATATTACTCCGCCTGGCAGTGTGCACTGCGTGACGATGACGTCTACATGACGGTAATGCCTGCGTTTCATATCGATTGCCAGTGTACTGCGGCGATGGCGGCGTTTTCTGCCGGGGCCACCTTTGTGCTGGTCGAGAAATACAGCGCCCGCGCCTTCTGGGGACAGGCGCAGAAGTACCGCGCCACCATTACCGAATGTATTCCGATGATGATCCGTACGTTGATGGTGCAGCCGCCTTCAGCGAACGATCGGCAACACCGCCTGCGGGAAGTGATGTTTTATCTCAACTTGTCGGAGCAGGAAAAAGACGCATTTTGTGAACGCTTCGGCGTTCGCTTGCTGACGTCTTATGGGATGACGGAAACCATTGTGGGCATTATCGGCGATCGCCCTAGCGATAAACGACGCTGGCCGTCGATTGGTCGGGCGGGGTTTTGCTACGAAGCGGAGATCCGCGACGATCACAATCGCCCGCTCCCGGCAGGTGAGATCGGTGAAATCTGTATTAAAGGCGTACCAGGGAAAACCATCTTCAAAGAGTATTTTCTCAACCCGAAAGCCACTGCGAAAGTGCTGGAAGCCGACGGCTGGCTACATACCGGCGATACCGGATACCGCGACGAAGAAGGCTTTTTTTATTTCGTCGATCGCCGCTGCAATATGATCAAACGCGGTGGCGAGAATGTCTCCTGCGTGGAGCTGGAAAATATCATCGCCACCCATCCGAAAATTCAGGACATCGTGGTTGTGGGTATTAAAGATTCGATTCGCGATGAAGCCATCAAAGCATTTGTGGTGCTGAATGAAGGTGAAACATTGAGCGAAGAGGAATTTTTTCGCTTCTGCGAACAAAATATGGCGAAATTTAAAGTGCCCTCTTATCTGGAGATCAGAAAAGATCTGCCACGTAATTGCTCGGGGAAAATAATTAGAAAGAATCTGAAATAAATGAAACGTCAGGGAACTACCCTGCCAGCTAATAATCACGCCCTAAAACAATATGCATTTTTTGCAGGGATGTTGTCGTCCCTAAAAAAGCAAAAATGGAGAAAAGGAATGAGTGAATCATTACATCTGACCCGCAATGGATCAATTCTGGAAATTACCCTTGATCGCCCAAAAGCGAATGCTATTGATGCAAAAACCAGCTTTGAAATGGGCGAAGTATTTCTAAATTTCCGTGACGATCCGCAATTACGTGTCGCCATTATTACCGGTGCCGGAGAGAAATTCTTTTCCGCGGGCTGGGATTTAAAAGCGGCAGCAGAAGGCGAAGCACCGGATGCTGACTTTGGCCCGGGTGGTTTTGCGGGATTAACCGAAATTTTCAATCTCGACAAACCAGTTATCGCAGCTGTGAACGGCTACGCCTTTGGCGGCGGTTTCGAACTGGCGCTGGCGGCAGATTTTATTGTTTGTGCCGATAACGCCAGCTTCGCCCTGCCGGAAGCCAAACTGGGCATCGTTCCTGACAGCGGCGGTGTGCTGCGTCTGCCGAAGATCCTGCCGCCTACCATCGTCAATGAAATGGTGATGACCGGCAGACGAATGGGCGCAGAAGAGGCGCTGCGTTGGGGGATAGTCAACCGCGTGGTTAGCCAGGCGGAACTGATGGATAACGCCCGCGAACTGGCTCAGCAGCTGGTTAACAGCGCCCCGCTGGCGATTGCGGCGCTGAAAGAGATCTACCGCACCACCAGCGAAATGCCGGTAGAAGAAGCGTATCGCTATATTCGCAGCGGCGTGTTGAAACACTATCCATCGGTTCTGCATTCGGAAGATGCCATTGAAGGGCCGCTGGCGTTTGCCGAGAAGCGCGATCCGGTGTGGAAAGGACGTTAACAACCGTGAGCTATTACGCCTTTGAGGGGTTAATTCCGGTGGTTCACCCGACGGCGTTTGTCCATCCCAGTGCCGTCTTGATTGGCGATGTGATTGTGGGAGCCGGTGTCTACATCGGCCCACTCGCCTCACTGCGTGGTGACTACGGGCGGTTGATCGTGCAAGCGGGAGCCAATATTCAGGATGGCTGCATTATGCATGGCTACTGCGACACTGACACCATCGTTGGGGAAAACGGCCATATCGGGCATGGAGCGATCCTGCATGGTTGTGTGATTGGTCGCGATGCATTGGTCGGGATGAACAGCGTAATTATGGATGGCGCGGTCATTGGCGAAGAGAGCATTGTTGCCGCAATGAGCTTTGTCAAAGCAGGCTTTAGTGGCGAGAAACGCCAGTTGTTGATGGGTACGCCAGCCCGCGCTGTACGCAGTGTTAGTGACGACGAGTTACACTGGAAACGGTTGAATACCAAAGAGTATCAGGATCTTGTCGGGCGCTGTCATGCATCGTTACATGAAACGCAGCCACTGAGGCAAATGGAGGAAAATCGCCCCCGTTTGCAGGGGACGACGGATGTGACGCCTAAACGGTGATCTTGCCGGATGCGACCTGGTTGCTGGATAAGATGCTACAACATCGTATCTGGCAAGCAGGACGCCCGGTATCAACGAGATAAAATTAACGACGCATACTCTTTGACAACATCATCTGCCACTTCTGCTCGCGGTTAAGTTCCGTGAGCGGAACGGCAGGAATACGCGGTGTCTTTCTTACGCCGACTAATTTTTCCCGACTGTTATTGCGCAGGCGCGCGTAAATTTGCTCATCGATATCGACCACTTTAACCAGTCGCTGACACTGGCATCCCCGCCCTTCCAGCTTATTAGGGATCATCTTAACTTCGCAGCTTATTTCTGTGACTTCCGACAGAATATAAGTCAGGGTATTAACCGCCTTGCTGTGTTCAATATCGAAATGAATAGAGATCTCTCTTGCTATCACCCACCGATTTTCAGCCATCATCCATTCGGCGATTAACAAGTAGAGTGGTTTTTCAACATATCCTTCACACATACGAACTCCAGTTTCACAAATTAAAAGTCTAGCTATGACTCGTTTTGAAGCAATTAAACAAGGCCATATTAAAATTGTGGATATATCGATAGTATGCAACTTCACCGTCGATAAGTGTGAGCTAAATCCTGCTTATGTCATCAAAAATATCGATTCCCCAAAAGATTTACTTAATGGGCAAAAAAAAACGGTCCTCATCAGAGAACCGTATTAGTTATTCGATCAAATTAGCGGATGAAAAATATCCGCCACGACACGCTATTATTTGATCTGTGCGTGCATTTCCTGCACCGAAATTACTTTTTCAGTCGCATCGGCATTCAGCGCCATCGCGGTAGCGAAACCACCGTTCAGGGTGGTGTCATAATGCACTTTATATTGCAGCGCACTGCGACGGATCACGCGGGAGTCTTCAATCGCACGACGGCCTGAGGTGGTGTTGATGATGTAGGTATATTCGCCATTCTTGATACGGTCCTGAATGTGCGGACGGCCTTCATGCACCTTGTTTACCAGACGCGGATTGATACCCGCTTCGCCCAGCACAATCGCCGTGCCGTGGGTCGCATCCAGCTCGAAGCCCTGTTTCAGCAGTTTTGCCGCCAGGTCCACCACGCGTTCTTTATCGCCTTCGCGCACGGAAAGCAGCGCACGACCGTGTTTCTTCATGGTGGAGTTGCTGCCCAGCTGCGCTTTGGCGAACGCTTCAGCGAAGGTGCGGCCCACGCCCATGACTTCCCCGGTAGAGCGCATTTCTGGCCCTAACAGCGGGTCAACGCCTGGGAATTTATTGAACGGCAGCACCACTTCTTTCACCGAGTAGTACGGCGGAATAACTTCTTTGGTTACGCCCTGCTCAGCCAGCGATTTGCCAGCCATCACACGCGCCGCCACTTTTGCCAGCGGTACGCCGGTGGCTTTGGAGACGAACGGAACAGTACGCGCCGCACGCGGGTTTACTTCAATCAGGTAAACTTCGTTGTTTTTCACCGCAAACTGCACGTTCATCAGACCGCGCACCTGCAATTCGAAGGCCAGTTTCTGCACCTGCTGGCGCATCACATCCTGAATTTCCTGACTTAAGGTGTACGCTGGCAGCGAACATGCGGAGTCACCGGAGTGCACACCCGCCTGCTCGATGTGCTCCATGATGCCGCCAATCAGCACCATTTCGCCGTCGCAGATGGCATCCACGTCAACTTCTACTGCGTCATCAAGGAAATGATCCAGCAACACTGGCGCATCGTTAGACACGCTAACCGCCGTCTGGAAGTAGCGACGCAGGTCAGCTTCGTCATAGACGATTTCCATCGCCCGACCGCCGAGAACGTAAGACGGACGCACCACCAGCGGGTAGCCAATCTCTTTTGCCTTCTCAACTGCCATTTCAATAGCAGTAACGGTGGCGTTCGCCGGTTGTTTCAGTTTCAGACGGTCAACCGCATGCTGGAAGCGTTCACGGTCTTCCGCACGGTCGATAGCATCCGGGCTGGTGCCGATAACCGGTACGCCAGCGGCTTCCAGTGCACGCGCCAGTTTCAGCGGGGTCTGACCGCCGTACTGAACGATAACGCCTTTCGGCTTCTCAATACGCACGATTTCCAGCACATCTTCCAGAGTTACCGGCTCGAAGTAGAGGCGATCGGAAGTGTCGTAGTCGGTAGAGACGGTTTCCGGGTTACAGTTAACCATAATGGTTTCGTAACCGTCTTCACGCAGCGCCAGCGAGGCGTGTACGCAGCAGTAGTCGAATTCGATACCCTGACCGATACGGTTTGGACCGCCGCCAAGCACCATGATTTTTTCACGGTCGGTAGACGGATTCGCTTCGCACTCTTCTTCATAAGTGGAGTACATGTAAGCGGTGTCGGTGGCAAACTCTGCCGCACAGGTATCCACGCGCTTGTAGACCGGGTGCAGGTCATATTGGTCACGCAGCTTACGGATTTCCGCTTCGCGTACGCCCGCCAGTTTTGCCAAGCGCGCATCGGCAAAGCCTTTGCGTTTCAGCTGGCGCAGGAATTCAGCGTTCAGGCCAGTGATGCCCACTTCCGCCACTTTCTCTTCCAGACGCACCAGTTCTTCAATCTGTACCAGGAACCAGCGGTCAATGTTAGTCAGGTTGAAGACGCCGTCCACAGACAGGCCCGCGCGGAAAGCATCGGCGATGTACCAGATACGCTCTGCGCCTGCGTCTTTCAGTTCGCGACGGATTTTGGTTAACGCTTCCGGGTCATCCAGGCTCACTTTCGGGTCGAAGCCAGTTGCGCCCACTTCCAGGCCGCGCAGCGCTTTTTGCAGGGATTCCTGCTGCGTGCGACCAATCGCCATCACTTCGCCAACCGATTTCATCTGAGTGGTCAGACGGTCGTTAGCACCGGCGAATTTTTCGAAGTTGAAGCGAGGAATTTTAGTAACCACATAGTCGATGGACGGCTCGAAGGAGGCCGGAGTACGTCCGCCAGTGATGTCGTTCATCAGTTCGTCTAGGGTGTAACCCACCGCCAGTTTCGCCGCCACTTTAGCAATCGGGAAACCGGTCGCTTTCGACGCCAGCGCCGAAGAACGGGACACGCGTGGGTTCATTTCGATAACAATCAGGCGACCGTTTTTCGGGTTCACCGCAAACTGGACATTGGAACCACCGGTTTCAACGCCGATTTCACGCAGCACCGCCATCGAGGCGTTACGCATGATTTGATATTCTTTGTCGGTCAGCGTTTGGGCTGGCGCGACAGTGATGGAGTCACCGGTGTGGATGCCCATCGCATCAAAGTTTTCGATAGAGCAGACGATGATGCAGTTGTCGTTTTTATCACGCACCACTTCCATCTCGTACTCTTTCCAGCCGATCAGCGACTCATCAATCAGCAACTCTTTGGTCGGAGAGAGATCCAGACCGCGGGCGCAAATTTCTTCAAACTCTTCACGGTTATAAGCGATACCGCCGCCGCTACCGCCCATGGTAAAGGATGGGCGAATAATGCACGGGAAGCCCACGTCAGCGGCAACAGCCAGCGCTTCTTCCATCGTGTGTGCGATACCGGAACGCGCGGTTTCCAGACCAATTTTCTTCATCGCTACGTCGAAACGACGGCGGTCTTCTGCTTTATCAATCGCATCGGCAGTGGCACCAATCATGGTGACACCGAACTCTTCCAACACGCCCTGACGTTCCAGCTCCAGCGCGCAGTTCAGCGCCGTCTGACCGCCCATGGTTGGCAGCACCGCGTCCGGGCGCTCTTTTTCAATAATCTTGCGTACCACTTCCCAGTGAATCGGCTCGATGTAGGTCGCATCGGCCATTTCCGGGTCGGTCATGATGGTCGCCGGGTTGGAGTTCACCAGAATGACGCGGTAACCCTCTTCGCGCAGGGCTTTACATGCTTGCGCGCCAGAGTAGTCAAACTCACACGCCTGACCGATAACAATCGGGCCCGCACCCAGAATCAGGATACTTTTTATATCTGTACGTTTTGGCATGGCTCTTTTACTCCTGATTACTTAGCGGTTTTACGGTACTGCTCAATTAACTTGATAAAGTGGTCGAACAACGGCGCGGCGTCGTGTGGACCAGGGCTGGCTTCAGGGTGACCCTGGAAGCTGAACGCCGGCTTATCGATGCGATGAATGCCCTGTAACGTACCGTCGAACAGGGATTTATGCGTGACACGCAGGTTTGCAGGTAATGTTGCTTCATCCACCGCAAAACCGTGGTTCTGGGCGGTGATCATCACCACGTTTTTCTCCACATCTTTAACCGGATGGTTGCCGCCGTGGTGACCAAATTTCATTTTGACAGTCTTCGCACCGCTCGCCAGCGCCAGCAGCTGATGACCGAGACAGATGCCGAATACCGGAATATCGGTTTCGAGGAACTTCTGGATGGCGGTAATGGCGTAATCGCACGGGGCCGGGTCGCCAGGACCGTTGGAGAGGAAGATGCCGTCTGGATTCATTTTCAGCACATCTTCCGCAGAAGTTTGCGCCGGAACGATGGTCAGGCGACAGCCTCTATCCACCAGCATCCGCAGGATGTTGCGCTTGGCACCAAAATCATAAGCCACGACGTGGAACGGCAGCTCGTCTTCTTTTTTCGCTTCTGGCAGGCCGCCGGTCAACGTCCAGCTCCCTTGTGTCCAGCTATAGGCTTCTGCGGTGGTCACTTCTTTTGCCAGATCCATGCCGTTCAGACCTGGGAACGCGCGGGCTTTTTCTAACGCCAGCGCCGCATCCGGGTTATCGCCTGCGATAATGCAGCCATTCTGTGCGCCTTTCTCGCGCAGTAAACGCGTCAGCTTACGGGTATCGATATCGGCAATCGCCACGATGTTATGGCGCTTCAGGTAAGAAGAGAGGTCTTCGGTATTACGGAAGTTGCTGGCAATCAGCGGCAGGTCGCGAATCACCAGACCTTGTGCATGTACCTGAGAAGATTCTTCATCGGCGTCATTAGTGCCGACATTGCCAATATGGGGATAAGTAAGAGTAACGATTTGACGAGAATAGGAAGGATCAGTGAGGATTTCTTGATAACCGGTCATTGAAGTATTGAAAACGACTTCCCCAACCGCCGAACCTGTTGCCCCTATGGCCCGACCGTGAAACTGGGTTCCGTCTTCCAGAACCAATAGCGCTGACTTAATCAAAACACCCTCCAGAGAATACTCACTCACTTTATTTGCATATTAATTCACAGTGATGACGTAAATCAATGCAAATCTGCTTACCGACGAATTTCTGGCAAACGGCGGCATTCTGGAGATATGGGCGCTAAAAGTCAACTTAATGGCAGGATTTTTTATATTATTTTGTGGCTCATGCATGTTTTACAGGCATTAAGCGACAAAAACATCATCTAACCTGTTCTGGAAAACGCTTGCGCAGCAAGAAGATTGCATGAAATAAAAACGAGCAGGAAAAAGTGGACCAAATGGTCAAAATTTACATTAAAACAACAAAAATAGAAGACGAAACATGTAATTTTTGGCAGTTATAGAAAATTTAAAAGCATAACACCAAAAATAAAAGGGCTAAAAATTAAAGCCCTTTATAATTAATAAATTAAATGTGTTACTTTTGCATCATAATAAACATTTTGTGGTTACAAATTATTGAGATCAAGCACATCTCGCATATCAAAAAGACCACTTTCCTTACCACTCAACCACAAAGCCGATCTTACCGCACCGTTAGCAAATGTCATGCGGCTGGACGCCTTATGGGTGATCTCCAGACGCTCGCCAATATCGGCAAACATCGCGGTATGTTCGCCAACGATGTCACCTGCACGCACGGTAGCAAAACCAATGGTACCTGGCACACGTTCACCGGTATGGCCTTCACGACTGTAGACCGCGCAATCTTTCAGATCTTTATCAAGGGCGTGGGCGATCGCCTCTCCCATTGCCAGTGCGGTGCCTGACGGCGCATCAACTTTATGTCTATGATGTGCTTCAATAATTTCGATATCGGTGTAGTCACCCATCACTTTGGCTGCTTTCTCCAGCAGCTTAAGCATGACGTTAACGCCAACGCTAAAATTGGCGGCAAAGACAATCGCAATATCGGCGGCGGCGTCACGAATTGCCTGTTTACCGGCTTCGTCAAACCCCGTAGTGCCGATCACCATCCCTTTGCCATGCTGCCGACAAAAAGCGAGATGGTTCAGCGTACCTTCCGGACGGGTAAAATCGATAAACACATCAAAATCATCTTTTATCGCATCAAGACTGCTTTGCACGGTAACGCCTGTTTTCCCTGCACCAGCCAGCTCACCGGCGTCGCTGCCCAGTAAAGAAGATCCTTCGCGCTCCAGCGCCGCGCCCAGCTGCACGCCTTCTAATGCCAGTGCCGCCTGAATCAACTGGCGGCCCATACGCCCCCCGGCTCCCGCGATGGCAACGCGGATGTTTGCATCATGCATAGCTATTCTCTTTTGTTAATTTGCATAGACCGTTTTCAGAGTAACCAGCGCATCGCTACGCCGCCAGCCAAAAACGCTGATAATTAGAAATTAATGATAAACAGGGAGGGATATCAGTGAAAGGCATGAGTCGATGAATGACTGCATGCCGATAACATGTGACAGGTTACGGCACCAGAGCCAGCACCTCAGCCACCCACTGTTGGAAGCCTTTTACATTCAGATCCAATGCCACCTGTACATTGGCTGGTTTGCCCAGGCAACCGTCGATATCAACCACCGTCGTGCCTGAGGTAAATTCGCCTTGAGTTTCTACCGCGACAAAACACGGCTTGAGGGTGAATAAGTCCGGGCGCACCAGCCAGGCGATGGCGCAGAGATCGTGCATTCGCAGACCGCTTTGCATACTGCCGCTACGGTAGTGGCTAAACAGGGCGTGGAGCATTTTTCCGGTGCGATTCAACTCCGGTAAAGTAGCGAGATAGTCAGGGGTTAATATTGCCTGATTGGTGACATCCAGACCGCACATGACAATTTCGATGCCGCTACGGAAGACACAGGCAGCCGCTTCTGGATCGGCAGCGATATTAAACTCGGCATTTGGTGTACAGTTGCCGCGACCAGCAGAACCGCCCATGATCACCAGACGACGAATATACGGTTTACATTCCGGGCATTGTAAAAGTAACAGCGCAATATTGGTTAACGGGCCGATGGCCACCAGGGTAACGGGCTCTGGTGCACGCATCAGGGCATCCCGAATCGCCAGAAACGCCGGTATCCCGAGTGGCTTTCGGTTGTGCTCAACAAAGTCGTAGCCAGCCATTCCCGATTCGCCGTGCACAGATGCTGCATCACGCGGTGCGCGTACCAGCGGCACAGCGGCTCCCTGGGCGAGCGGAATCTCCGCATTCCAGAAATGCAGCAGTTGCAGGGCATTGCGGGTAGTTTTCTCAACCGAGACATTACCCGCGACGGTGGTCATCAGTTGCAGGTCGAGTTCGGGGGCAAAAATCGCGGCGGCAATGGCGACGGCATCGTCAATGCCGGGGTCAGTATCGAGGAAGATAGGTAAACGCATGTTTTCTTCATAAAAAATGCCGGTAACAAGACCGGCATTTTCGCATAACTTAGGCTGCTAATGACTTAATCGACTTCACGAATATCGACACGCAGCTCTTTCGGCACTTCGAAAACAATATTTTCTTCACGGCCTTCCAGCGGAATGGCTTCACCACCACCCAACTGCTGCAAACGTGCCACCACATTCTGCACCAGAATATCCGGAGCCGATGCGCCCGCAGTCACGCCGACGCATTTAACCTCTTTCACCCACTCTTCCTGGATATCTTTCGCATCGTCAATCAAAAACGCGTGTTTGCCCATACGCTGGGCCAGCTCCGCCAGACGGTTGGAGTTGGAGGAGTTTTTCGAACCGACCACCAACACAACTTCCGCCTGTTCTGCCAGGGCGCGTACCGCTTCCTGACGGTTAGTCGTGGCGTAGCAGATGTCATCTTTGCGCGGACCGACAATTTTCGGGAAGCGTTTACGCAGCGCGTCGATCACATCAGACGTGTCATCCACCGACAGCGTGGTTTGGGTCATAAAGGAGAGCTTCTCTTCGTTTTTGACCGTCAGTTTCCACACATCGTCTGGCGATTCGACTAGATACATTCCCCCTTCGGGGTTGCTGTACTGCCCCATCGTCCCTTCCACTTCCGGGTGCCCGGCGTGGCCGATGAGAATAGATTCTTCGCCACGGCGACTGGCGCGGGCAACTTCCATATGCACTTTGGTCACCAGCGGACAGGTGGCATCAAACACCGTCAAATCGCGGCTTTTCGCTTCGTTACGAACCGCCTGAGAAACACCGTGTGCGGAGAAAATCAGGATCGCGCCGTCCGGCACTTCGCTAATCTGCTCAATAAAGATAGCCCCACGCTCGCGCAAGCTATCGACCACGTAGCGGTTATGCACCACTTCGTGACGGACATATATCGGTGCGCCGTAAATGGCCAGCGCGTTTTCAACAATGCTGATAGCGCGGTCTACCCCGGCACAAAAACCACGCGGGTTGGCCAACAGGATCTGCATGTTACGCCTCCAGTGCCGGATCGATTTCCAGCACTTCAATATCAAAATGAACGGTCTGCCCGGCCAGCGGATGGTTGAAATCAACGGTAATGGAGTCGCCGTTAATTTCGCGGATCACACCAGGCATCTCACTGCCATCCATTGCGGTAAAAAGCATGATTGCGCCAATTTCTGGCTCGCCTGCATCCATAAATTCACGGCGGGAGAAGTACTGAATCAGGTCCGGTGACGGCACGCCAAACGCCGCATCTGGCTCCAGCGAGAAGGTGGTTTTGTCGCCCACTTTCAGCCCCAGCAGGTGTTGCTCCAGCCCTTCAGAAAGAGAAGCATCGCCCAGGCGGAACAGCGCCGGTTTACCGTTGTTGCGAGTAGACTCGGCGGTGGTGCCATCGTCGAGTTTTAGCGTGAAGTGCACCAGGACGGCGCTATTGCTCTGTACAGATTCAGACATGCAGGTTTGCTCTTATTTTTGAGGATTTTTGCCGGATGCGGCCTACGATTTCGTAGCAATCTGTAGGCCGCATCCGGCAGGATTTATTATTGTTTTTTCGCTTTGGAAGGTAAAAACCCTTCCAGCACGATCAGTGCCGCACCGACACAAATGGCAGTATCGGCAAGGTTGAAGGTGGCGAAGTGCCAGTCGCCGACGTAGAAGTCGATCATATCGACAACGAAGCCGTGCCACAGGCGGTCGAACAGGTTGCCCAGCGCGCCGCCAATAATCAGCGCGTAAGCGATATTGTTTAGCTTCTGCGTGGCCTTCGAGCGATACATCATCACTGCCAGGAGCACGCTAATACCAATCGCAATACCGGCAAAGAACCAACGCTGCCAGCCGCCGCTATCGGCAAGGAAACTAAACGCCGCGCCATAGTTACGCGCATAATGCAGATTAAGCGACGGGAACAGCGGGACCGTATCCCCCAGAGCAAAGTTCTGGAGGATCAGGTATTTGCTGCCCAGATCGATAATCAGCACGACTACCACCAGCCACAGCCAGCGTAGCCCTGTTGAACAGATCGATTGACTCATCAGGCAAACTTACGTTTTTCACCGTCACCGGCGACGTTGCTGACACAGCGGCCGCAGATTTCTGCGTGTTCCGCCACCTTGCCGACATCCTGGGTGTAGTGCCAGCAGCGTGGGCACTTCTCACCTTCGGCTTTACTCAACGCGACTTTCAGCCCTTTGAGTACTTCGCTCTGCTGAGCATCAGCAGGTGCGTCGTTATAGTCTGCAACGGTAGCGCCGGAGGTCAACAGGACAAATCGTAATTCATCGCCCAGCGCGGTCAGTTTCGCCGCCAGTTCCGGTTCTGCATACAAGGTTACTGCCGCTTCCAGCGAGCCACCCACTTTCTTGTCGGCACGCGCTTGCTCAATGACTTTGTTCACTTCGCCACGCACTTTCAACAGCTCGTCCCAGAACGCATCGTTCATTGCTTCACTGTCTGCCAGACCAAACAGGCCTTCGTACCACTCACCGGTGAAGACGTATTTTTCACGTTCGCCCGGCAGATAGCCCCACACTTCATCAGCGGTGAAGGAGAGGATTGGTGCCATCCAGCGCACCAGCGCTTCAGCGATGTGATACAGCGCAGTCTGGCAGCTACGACGCGCCACGCTATCCGCTTTGGCGGTGTACTGACGGTCTTTGATGATGTCGAGGTAGAAGGAACCCATCTCAACGGAGCAGAAGCGCATCAGACGCTGTACCACTTCGTGGAAATCGTATGCTTCGTACGCCTTGAGGATGTCTTCCTGTGCCGCTTTCGCACAACCTACGGCCCAGCGATCCAGTACCACCATCTCTTCCGGTTTCACCATATCTTTTGCTGGATCAAAACCATTCAGGTTTGCCAGCAGGAAGCGCGCGGTGTTACGGATACGACGATAGCTATCGGCAGCACGTTTCAGGATCTCGTCAGAAACGGCCATTTCACCGGTGTAGTCGGTTGATGCCACCCACAGACGCAGAATATCCGCGCCCAGTTTGTTCATCACATCCTGCGGCGAAACGGTGTTGCCGATGGATTTAGACATCTTGCGACCCTGACCATCCACGGTAAAGCCGTGGGTCAGTACCTGACGATACGGCGCTTTGCCTTTCATCGCGGTGGAGATCATTAGGGAAGACATGAACCAACCACGGTGCTGGTCAGAACCTTCCAGATACATGTCCGCTGCGTGACCGGCAAATTCCGGACGCACGTCAACAACAGAAGAGTGGGTAGATCCGGAGTCAAACCATACGTCGAGAGTATCCGGCACTTTCACATACTGGTCAGCTTCGTCGCCGAGGATCTCTTTCGCATCGAGATCCCACCACGCCTGGATGCCGTCAACTTCAACGCGTTTAGCCACTTCTTCCATCAGTTCGAGGGTACGCGGATGCAGCTCTTCCGTGTCTTTGTGCACGAACAGTGACATCGGTACGCCCCAGGTGCGCTGACGGGAGATACACCAGTCAGGACGGTTAGCAACCATCGACTCGATACGCGCCTGGCCCCAGTCCGGGAGCCACTGCACGCCTTTGATCTCTTTCAGTGACTGCGCACGCAGACCTTTCTGATCCATGCTGACGAACCACTGCGGTGTCGCGCGGAAGATGATCGGCGTTTTGTGACGCCAGCAGCACGGATAGCTGTGCTGCATTTTCTCAACGTGCAGCAGCGCGCCTTTTTCCTGCAGCAGCGCAACGACGATGTCGTTCGCTTTGAAGACGTTCACGCCATCCAGCGTCGGATAAGTGCCCGGCAGATAAGTGCCGTCCGGGCCAACCGGGTTAGCGGTTTCCAGGCCGTATTTCTGACCGATCACATAGTCGTCCGGGCCGTGGCCAGGCGCGGTGTGAACGGCACCGGTACCGGCATCCAGGGTAACGTGATCGCCGAGGATTGCCGGAACGTCGAAGCCCATAAACGGATGGGTAAAGCGCAGCAGCTCAAGCTCTGCACCTTTTACCGTGCCGAGAATGGTGTAATCGGTCACGCCGATACGCTGCATTACGCTTTCAACCAGATCTTTCGCCAGAATCACGGCCTGACCGTCGATCTGCACCAGCGCATAGTCGAAATCAGGTGCAATAGAGATTGCGCGGTTCGCAGGCAGAGTCCACGGCGTAGTGGTCCAGATCACCAGCGAGATTGGGCCGTTAACGTTGCTTACGCCAAATTTCGCTTTCAGCGCATCCTGATCGACCGCCTGGAAAGCGACGTCAATGGACGGAGAAGTTTTGTCGTAATACTCAACTTCCGCTTCTGCCAGTGCAGAACGGCAGTCTACGCACCAGTGCACCGGCTTCGCGCCTTTGTGCAGGTGACCATTGCCGATGATTTTGCCCAGCGCGCGGATGATGTTGGCTTCAGTTTTGAAGTCCATAGTCAGATACGGGAGCGACCAGTCGCCCAGCACGCCCAGACGGATAAAGTCTTTGCGTTGACCGTCAACCTGGGTCGCCGCGTATTCGCGGCACTTGGCGCGGAACTCGGCGGCGGTGAATTTCTCACCCGGCTTACCGTATTCTTGCTCTACTTTCAGCTCGATCGGCAGACCGTGGCAGTCCCAGCCAGGCACATACGGCGAGTCATAACCGGAAAGCCCTTTGGACTTCACGATAATGTCTTTCAGAATCTTGTTAACCGAGTGACCAATATGAATGCTGCCATTCGCATAAGGAGGGCCATCATGCAGAATGAAGGTTTTTTTGCCTTTTTTAGCCGCACGGATGATGCCGTACAGATCATCATCAGTCCAACGCGCCAGCATTCCCGGTTCGCGCTTGGCGAGATCGCCACGCATCGGGAACCCTGTTTCCGGCAAATTCAGGGTTGATTTATAGTCACTCATCAGATTCTCGGTTCCGTGTTTCGGTTTGATTACATAACAGGCTTAAGCCGGTTTTGTTAGCCCAAAAAATTCGCGGGCGGTTAATTCATCACGCGCAATCTGCGCTTTCAGTTCGTCCAGCGACGCAAATCGCTGCTCATTGCGTATTTTTTTACGCAGCACTACTTGTATATGGCGACCGTAAAGGTCCATTGCAACATCTAACAAATGCACTTCCAGCTGCTGGCGAATACCGGCAACCGTTGGGCGTGTTCCGATGTTTGCCACGCCGGGTAACGGCTTTTCACCGAGGCCCAGCACTTCTACCGCATAAACCCCTTTCACCGGGGAAACCTGACGGCGTAGCGGTACATTCGCCGTCGGGAAACCTATAGTGCGCCCTAATTCATCACCGTGGACTACACGCCCGGAGATGGCAAACGGGTGCCCCAGTAAACTTTCTGCCAGAGCCAGATTGTCATCAGCCAGCGCCTGACGCACGGCGGTGCTGCTGATACGCACACCACCTTCGCAAAAAGTTTGCGTACTGGTGATATCGAAGCCGTATTCCATGCCAGCTTTCTGTAATAACAAGAAATCGCCTTCACGACCAGCGCCAAAGCGGAAATCATCACCTACGGCAAGAAATTTTACGCGCAAATGCTTCACCAAAAGATCGCTGATGAAATTTTGCGCGGTTAACGCCGCAAAACGCCTGTCGAAACGCACGCACAGCACGTAATCAACGCCACACTCTGCAAGGTAACGCAGTTTTTCCCGCAGCCGGGTCAGTCTTGCCGGGGCTTTATCGGTAGCAAACAGTTCCAGTGGTTGAGGTTCAAAAAGCATCACCATCACCGGTAAGTTGCGCTTGCGCCCTTCTTCCTGCAAGCCCTGTAACAGCGCGCGATGACCGCGATGCACGCCGTCGAAATTACCAATAGTCAGCACACACCCTTCTTGCGGGGCCTGGCTGAGATTATGTATGCCGCGTATCAGCTTCATGTCTGGCTCAAAACAGTGAAAATCGTCCGAGTATACCTTGTACAGCGGTCAAGGTTAACCGGCGATTGAGTACCGAAATCAGAAAGAAGTGGCTTTTCATTGCCATGGAGCAAATCACGGGAAGAAACTGACCGCCTGCTGCAATTTTTATCGCGGAAAAGCTGTATTCACACCCCGCAAGCTGGTAGAATCCTGCGCCATCACTACGTAACGAGTGCCGGCACATTAACGGCGCTTATTTGCACAAATCCATTGACAAAAGAAGGCTAAAAGGGCATATTCCTCGGCCTTTGAATTGTCCATATAGAACACATTTGGGAGTTGGACCTTGGCTAATATCAAATCAGCTAAGAAGCGCGCCATTCAGTCTGAAAAGGCTCGTAAGCACAACGCAAGCCGTCGCTCTATGATGCGTACTTTCATCAAGAAAGTATACGCAGCTATCGAAGCTGGCGACAAAGCTGCTGCACAGAAAGCATTTAACGAAATGCAACCGATCGTGGACCGTCAGGCTGCTAAAGGTCTGATCCACAAAAACAAAGCTGCACGTCATAAGGCTAACCTGACTGCACAGATCAACAAACTGGCTTAATCGCCAATTTGCTGAAGCTTTGTGAAAAAGCCCGCGCAAGCGGGTTTTTTTATGCCTGCTGCTTTTGTGATGCGTGAGAGAACACACTGCCGGTTGCCAGATAGTCAAAAGAGACATGCCGTTGTACTATCTGAACTCTTCGTGGCTTAAGAATCGTAGAACCATCGGCTGATACATTCTGAACAAGAATATCTACTCAATCTCCAGACTCCCCCACAAAGAATATGGATATTGTGATACACATTGAGGTATTAAACTTAAGACCACTCTATTTTTGAATTAAATTCCTATATACTTTAACCATTCATAAATATCTCCTCATTAGACCTTGTAGGTAATGCTGCCAACTTACTGATTTAGTGTATGATGGTGATTTTAAGGTGCTTGCGTGGCTTCCATTTCCATCAGA
>NZ_JBDYCV010000009.1:0-66800 GCF_040495915.1 Shigella sp. FJ200513
CTAGTCTAAAAACTAGTATTAAGACTATCACTTAAATAAGTGATACTGGTTGTCTGGAGATTCAGGGGGCCAGTCTATTGTCTATAACCACGAACCGTTATGCATCAGGTTATGCCACACTGACTGAAGCAGTAAGTGCACAGGATGAACGGAACAGAAAAAGAGATAAGAATAGTCACGATGGCTCTACGATATCCTTATCCCAGCCCCTTGGTAATATCGGGAATTTGAACTTCAATACCACGAGGTATAATTCTTCCCGGGGCACAGGAAACACGCGGTCTACCAGCCTGAGTTATAGTACGGTATGGAGAGGCATAACATTCTCCATTAACTGGGCAAAAAACGACTTGCTGACATCGCATAAATGGAAAGTAGATCGGAAATTAAGCGTGGGTATTTCAGTGCCATTATCGCTGGGTGACGAAAATCAAATTTATGCGTCTTCACAGATGAGTCGTTCGGGAGAGCAGGGTAATAACTATCAGGTTTCATTATCAGGTCAGAATAGTGGTGGTGTATGGTGGGATGTAGCGACAAATATAACTAACGCTCATCAGTCACAACCGAAGAGCACGATGAACATTGTGCAAGTTGGCAAAAATGGATCATATGGTCAGTTTAGTAGCCATTACAGCTCCAGCGAAAACATGAAACAGCTAGGTGCAAATTTAAGCGGTGGGATACTTATTACAAGGGATGGACTTACATTTGGTCAAAATGTGGATGGGACATTAGCCCTTATAGAGGCACCCGGAGCAACGGGGGTTAACGTTAATGGCTGGCCGGGACTGAGTACTGATTTTCGTGGGTATGCAATACTGCCAGTGCAGCCATACCGAAGAGACGATGTTATTCTGGATGAAAAAACGATAGGTAAGAATTACGACTTACCACAAACTAGTCAATTGGTTGTACCGACAGCTGGAGCCGTTGTGCCTGCGACATTGGCAGTGAAGAGCGGGGATAAAGGATTAGTAACCTTAAAACAGAAAGAGGGTAAACCCATCCCCTTCGGCGCTGTGATTAGTTATAGCAAAGACACTGAAAATATGGCCGGCATTGTAGGTGAAGATGGTATTGCTTATGTTTCTGGCTTGAGTGCGGAAGGCGAGTTTAATGTGAAATGGGGTTATTCTAAAGATCAATCCTGTATCGCAAAATACCAACTTCCTGCGAAGAAAAGTGCATCAGGGTTATACCAGATAGCGGCGACATGTTTATAGTTTCTAAATTAAGAAACTCATAATTTATTTTTGTGAAGATGTTTCCATTATTTGGTGGAAGCATTTTCGCGATAGCACGTAAATGCAAAGAAAGAAACTGCATTTTGCAGTGTAAATGAAAATCATGGAGAAAATATAATGAAGAAAACATTGTTAGCAATCATGCTGGCGGGGACAGCTTTTGCTTCTCAGGCGGGAACTTTAGTAAGCCAGGGTACTGAAGCGTCAGCTAATCTTACTTTGACCAAGCCTATCGTTGTTAATAATACCATTCAACCAGTGAAAGGGGTATATAGCGGTACGTTAACTGCATGGACGCCTTTGGCAACAGGT
The DNA here is from genome assembly GCF_040495915.1 of Shigella sp. FJ200513. Classification (NCBI taxonomy): domain Bacteria; kingdom Pseudomonadati; phylum Pseudomonadota; class Gammaproteobacteria; order Enterobacterales; family Enterobacteriaceae; genus Shigella; species Shigella sp. FJ200513. The sequence continues at coordinate 1,560 of NZ_JBDYCV010000009.1, forward strand.
ATTGTTGGCGCATCTGATGGGCAGAGCCACGACTATGCTGTAACTTTCCCGGATGATATTTATGCGGAGAGCAGTACTTCAGCGGATGCAGTAATTTCTGGTGACAATAACCCGGACCATAAACTGAAAGTTTCCCTGACAACGCTTGAGCAGGATCCTCCTTCAGCTGCCTCCGAAGAGATTGGCGGTAAGCGTTATATGATGCTGAAAAATACTGGAACAGGTGGTGCCTATCGCGTCGTTTCCCATATGAAAGAACAGGTTGTTGAGCCAGACTCTTACACCATCCGTACCCAGGCTTATATCTACGCAGAATAATGCAGATGATTAGTTAATTTCATGGCGGGATTTGATATCCCGCCTTTTTTAACTTATAAAAAAAGACATAGAATATATTATTTATTAAGCGAGGGTGATTTTTACATCAGTTGAACTGAATTAGCGCTTTATAAAAAAGCGCTTCATAAACTTTTTTCTTAATTCCCAGCTTATTGATAGCACGAACTTTATGTGCATACACGGTCTTGATGCTAATATTCATTGCGGCTGAAATCTCATTAACGGATCTACCCTGCGCAACCATTTTCATGGTCTCAATTTGTTGAGGAGAGAGTATATCTGTTAAAAATCTTATTTTTTTAGGCTTGCTGTTAAAAGCATCATTGATAGCGTTTTCTATTTTTGCAATCTTTTCTGTCGGTGATATTATTTTAACTCCTCCCAGTTTCGATGCCAGAGAACAAAGATCTTCTGAGTGATGCCCAGTAATGATGACGATAGGTGTCATCGTTTTCATTATATTTTCTTCAACAATGCGTGAGAATATACTATAAGTATCAGCGACGGTGCACCCGGTCATAATTAACACGTCAGGTTTTGTCTCGCATTTATGAGAGAAGGCTTTAAAGTGATTTAGCCTTAAGTCTCTTTTCTTTTCCAGAAGGTAGCGGATACCCATAGCAAAACAATTATTTTATGAGATGAGTTCAACTGTCGTGCACACCGGTGAACAATAAAAAGATTTAAAAGGCAGAAAAGACTCTGTCACTCTATTATCTTGTTCGTATGTAATGCCTTTTGCGTTTAGCCCTGACCAGTCATCAGGTATCATAAATTCTGAGTCATCGGGTCTCATGAGTAAGACATTATTCATCTTAAGTAGCTCCTGAGTTATTTTCGATAGCACCTAATGATGAAATTACATGTGTTGATAATTTCATGTGGTGCGCTTTCATTTACTTAGGAGTATTCTTGCATCACTTTTCGCCTTGCGATACTTTATATTGATAAAACTGACATGTTTGATTTTTTATTCTGTGGATATAAGTTTTATATGACTTTTTCAGGGTTATATTTGTATTTTAGTTTCTTGTGTCAGTTCCACCAGGAATAGGCTAAAATGACAAAATCTTATTTTGTGTTGTTGCCTGCATGGAGCGGAGATGTTTTTTCATTATCAATGACGCGATTATTTTTGATCCGAACAAATGCTCGCTCTCGAATGTAAATACCCAGGATGAGATAAATTTTCCAGCTACGGCGGGGTGTATTTTGGCAGTGTTACTGGAAAGTAATGGTGGAGCGGTTGACAGGAACTCAATCATTGATAGCGTTTTGGAGAGATTTTCATTTGATCTGTCAAACAACACATTGAACCAATATATATCCCTGTTACGCAAAAGTTTTAAAAATATTGGTGTTGAAGAAAATGTGATTCTTACGATACCCAAAGTAGGCTTTTACATCAGTGAAAACATAACAATAAGTAAACAATCTTATGATGATTCTCATTTACAAGAAGATGTTGTTGAAAAAGTAGAGCGCAAAAGGAGTATTCCTCTTTTTCGCATTTTGATTTCGCTTGTGGTAGTAATTGTTATTATTGAAATGTTTGCCGTGGCTTTTAAAGATACCTACAGTATAACGGATTATCCATTGGTTAAATCAGGTAAGATTGACACCTGTGATTTATATCTTTCAGAGAATCTTAACGAGATTGGCATCGCTAAATCTCAAATAGAGGCCGCTGAAATTTCGAAAAAGCATTTACCCTGTGTGCCAGGTGCAAATTTTATATATGATGTAAATAGTATGCATTATTTGCTTGGGGAAGGGCAGCGGTATTTATCAAGATGTATAAAATCCTCTAATGACGAAACTTATGCAATTTGTTCAGAGGTGCTATTATATGACTAATAAGAAAATGTATTTTATATTAATACTTGTTTTCACATTGCTACAGGTGTGTTTTTTTGCTCTCTGGAAGGCTCGTGATGGTAGCACAACGTCTCTTGAATGTACGTCGACGTTAACAAGAAATGCTAAAACAGATCATTCTTTATACTACTCTGCTAACCTTTCAGTCATTTTAAAAAAAGATGGTAGCGGTAGTTTTACGATTGTTGGCTTAACTGATGAAGATACACCGAGGAAATTTTCCCATTCGTATTTTTTTACCTACAAAATAGATAGTAACGGACGGATCTCAGGTAATGCTAAGGCCAAAGTTTCGGGACTGGAAAATCAGATAAAGGATGAGAACTTCAGACTCAATTTTCTCGATGCATCTTTAACAGGTAAAGGCAATGCGAGGCTAAGCAAGTTTAATAATGTCTATATTTTTAGTATCCCGGGGTTGATCATTAACACATGTGCTCCAATATAAAATTATAATTTTATATTCTACATTATTTCACTAAGTTCGTAAAAAACCAGCGTTAAGATATGAATAACGCTGGGATTATGTAAATTTTAATTTTTTTTCGCAGAACCGGCCTCTAATATTGAAACAATAGAGAACAATGTAAAACATACTGCGCCTAATCCAACCAGAACCCGAGATGGAATAAAGTAGTCCAGCTCAGTTTGTGCGATTTCCGCGAGGAATGATGACAAAAACAAGCAAAACAGACAGGTAAATACCGGTATCATCGGTATTCTGTTGGCTAACGAACAGGTACGTCTCCAGACCAGTGCCAGTAGCCAGACTTTTGAGAATATGCTGTAACAGATCATTCCGAGGCAAATGAGAATAATGCCGGGAGCCAGTCGGGCGCTTGCATCGGAACTGACTAAGACGTATATCCCCTGCAGCACCGTGACTGAGCCGAGAAAAATAACCCAATAACACCACAGCCAGTGCTCTTTGGATGAGAACGTATTACGTGTTTGATGGACGATTGTGGCCACTAGGCCAATTAGACAGGCACAGATTGCGGTTAACCCAAGGCGACATAATGCGGAGTTATGTCGGCACTATGTAACAGCGTAATAGACCAAATGAAACCGAGCAGGGTGAGTAAAACGGGAACGGCAATGAGGCAATTACCGATTAATGAAGAATAAGCCTGTACCGGTGTTCCGTCGCTCTTGCTCCCCGCTGCATTTTTGGGAATGAGCAGAAAGTGACCGGACGACGCTGCCACCGTCGATACACATGCGGCAATCATACCAACGCCAAAAATAACATGGCCGGCAACAAACTCGTCTGCCATCACATCATTACCTGCTAACAGTGCCCAACCCCATATCATGGTGATAATTGACCCCGCATAGCCAATAATGGGGAACAATGTATTGTAAAACGTATTAACGCCGCGCGTGAGTTGCGAAATGATAATAAATGCGGTAGTGAATAATGCCAGGCATATGGCCGCCAGAGAAATCAGCACATGACCCGTGACGTTGCCCTGAACTTTCCAGCACAAAGCCACCTAACGCGATGCAAATTAAGCCTATAATCAAAGGGATTAATTTGAAAAGCTACCCGATATATATGTTCACTTTAAACTCCTCAGGTATCCCTGCTAATATTGAAATGTGCATTAATGATAATTTCAGCCTGTTAATATAACGACGAGATATCATTAAAGACAAATGCATAGCATAACTATAGCGGGGTTTACTGTGCCGAGTGCCATTTTTTAGCGGTCAAAAGGCCATGATAAATAAATATTTATCCTAAGATTAATTCTTATTCTGTTGTTTTTTTTACAATTGTCTTCCAGGGATGGATTGTTTTCCATTATTTAGTAAAAGACCGGATAGTCTCGGTGCTTAAAATCAGCGAACATATAAGTATTATTGTTTTATATCGTCGTAAATATGTCTTTCAGACATGTATCATTTATTTTTTACTAACAGGTCAAAAATATCGCGGGTTATTTATGAAAGCAATTGACAATATATTTAAGTACATCCCTTCAAACCATAAAGATAAGCATTCAGATAAAGTTAATAATCATCAACACCATAGCAAGGTTGATAAAACACATCGTTCAAAGATAGTTGAAATTGATAAGCTGGATAATGATTCGCAAATAGATAACGATTTTGGCATGCATATCATCTATTTCCTGCAACATGGTCACTGGAGGGTAAATGAACATAGTCTTCAGATGGAGAAAATATGGTTTTACAATAGTGAGCCATCTATAGATATTCAAGAATATAATAGTTTTGCCGATAATACTACTAACACGTTTATCTTTACAATTATACCAGACAATAACCATGTGATAAAATTATCGTCTCCCATTACAGTTAAGATTGAGTGTAAGGATGGTTATTATTTTATTAATTTCTCCGGAGATAAATCAGACATAATTTATAAAGTTAATGGGCTTTCTATCATACCTGAAAATTTCTTTACTCTTCTTAGCGGTAATTTTAAAGCTGACTGGCGTTGGGATGTCTCTAAAGAGACGTTTCCTAAGGATAAGTTTGATAGCTATGTTAAATCTGTGTTTTCTAAAATAGACTTTTATAAACAATGTGGTGTGATTAACCCACAAAATGCCAACACGGCTTATTTTGGCGATACAGATGGAAGAGTAGGCGCTGTACTTTATTCATTGCTCGTTTCAGGGCATATAGGCATCAGGGAAAAGGGTTGGAGTTTATTATGTGAATTATTAAAACACGAAGACATGGCTTCATCTGCATACATACATAAAAATAATAAATTGCTCTACAATTTATTAAATACGAGAGACATGATATTGAATGAGTTGCATCAACATGTTTTTTTAAAGGACGATGCGATAACCCCTTGTATCTTCCTTGGGGATCATACAGGCGATAGATTTAGTACTATTTTTGGTGATAAATATATCCTTACTTTGCTAAATTCTATGCGAAATATGGAGGGTAATAAAGATAGCCGTATTAATAAAAATGTCATCGTTCTGGCTGGAAATCATGAAATCAATTTTAATGGTAACTATACTGCACGACTAGAAAATTATAAACTCTCTGCCGGTGATACGTATAACTTAATTAAAACGCTCGATGTTTGTAATTATAACTCAGAAACTAAAGTTTTAACCAGTCATCACGGAATAATAAGAAATGAAGAAAATCAATGTTATTGTCTCGGTGCTTTGCAGGTTCCATTTAATCAGATGAAAGACCCAATTGATCCTGAGGAATTAGCAAATATATGTAATAAAAAACATAAACAACACATGGATGATCATCTTCTCCATCTAATTAGAAGCAATGCTATAGCACCCACACCTGTATATGAAAATTATTTTAATAACACTACTGCTTTCAGACCAAAACCTGAAGATATCTTCAAATGTGGACAGACGCTCAAAAAAACTAAACAGAAATTTGGCCATTATGGATTAGGGGTAGACCAGCATCAAAAAATTGATAATTATACCATGGGGCTAAATTCTTGGAAGATAGCACCTAACGAACGTGGTGATAAAAAAGGTGTCCCAGGGCTTAGTTGTTTTCAACCTCAATAAAACTTCATGAGTGCTGTGGTATCTCTTTTTAATTTTGCCAGTATTTCATAGGTTTTCTTAATCGATTGTAGAGGTATGTACTGATGACGCCTCTACAATATTTAGGGACTTTCTCTGCTATGAGATAAGAAATTTCATATTATGCTTTAAGGCTGAATGATTTGTGCAAAATATAATTATTTCCCCATCGAATATGAGGTGTATGTCATAAGATAAAATGTTAACTATGTATTCCTCGCGGTGAATAATATGAGGTAAAAGATGAAAATTGGAACTGTGGCAGGCACTAATGGCAGTACAACGACAATCGCAACAAATGATATGGTGCAAGAGCATGTTACCAACTTCACTAAAGAACTGTTTGGGTATATTGCAAATGGTATAGGTGATGATATATCAAGTATTGCCAGGACAATGCTCGGTGAAGTTGTGGAAAAAATTGATGATTGGCAAATAGAACGTTTCCAACAATCTATTCAAGATGACAAAATTTCATTTACCATACAAACGAATCATTCAGAAAAATATAGTATGCTATCGGGCATGCGCGCTCATATTCTACGTAGGAATAACTGTTATCAGTTTATTGTGACAATTAATAGTAAAAATTACGGTTGCCCTCTTGATAATACCGATATTAATTGGTGCAGCATTGTTTATTTACTTAATAATATGACAGTAAATGATAATGCTAATGATGTTGCAGTTACTGAGTCGTACAAACCCATCTGGAACTGGGAAATATCGCAATACAATGTATTTGATATTAAATTCGAAACAATTATAAAACCCCAGTTCGCTGACAGAACCTATTTCTCCAATTGTTCACCTGTTGATCCCACAAGTACCAGGCCGACCTATTTTGGCGATACCGATGGCTCAGTCGGTGCAGTTTTGTACGCGCTTTTTGCAACAGGACATTTGGGAATCATGGCTGAAGGAGAAAATTTCCTTAGCCAGTTGCTTAATATAGAAGATGAAGTTCTCAACGTATTGCTAAGGGAGAACTTTAATGAGCAACTTGACACTAATGTTAATACAATAATCAGTATACTGAACAGAAGAGATAATGTTTTAGAAAGTCTTCAGCCTTATTTGGTTATTAATAAAGACGCAGTCACGCCATGTACGTTTCTTGGCGACCAAACCGGCGATCGATTTAGTAATATCTGTGGCGATCAATTTATCATCGATTTGTTAAAACGCATAATGAGTATCAATGAAAATGTTCATGTATTAGCTGGAAATCATGAAACGAATTGCAATGGTAACTATATGCAAAACTTCACGCGCATGAAACCACTTGATGAGGATACCTACGACGGGATAAAAGATTATCCTGTATGTTTCTATGACCCCAAATACAAAATAATGGCAAATCATCATGGGATAACTTTTGATGATCAGCGAAAACGTTACATTATAGGACCGATAACTGTCTCTATTGATGAAATGACCAATGCTCTCGATCCGGTCGAATTAGCGGAAATTATTAATAAAAAGCATCATGCTATAATTAATGGCAAAAAGTTTAAAACTAGCCGGGCTATCTCTTGTCGATCCTTTAATCGTTATTTTTCTGTTTCGACAGATTACAGACCTAAACTTGAAGCACTATTAGCATGTTCACAAATGTTAGGTATAAATCAAGTTGTTGCACATAACGGAAATGGTGGGAGAGAACGCATAGGTGAAACGGGGACAGTTTTAGGTCTTAACGCCCGTGACAGTAAACATGCTGGAAGAATGTTCAGCATGCATAATTGCCAAATTAACCCTGGTGCAGGGCCAGAGATAACCACTCCCTGGAAGTCTTACCAGCATGAAAAAAACAGAAATGGACTTATGCCTTTGATTAGAAGGCGCACAATGTTACAGCTCTGAACCATAGACAACATGAATATTAATGTTACTATCTGGTTGAGACTGTTGATAAAACGTAAAAAGGAATGCTCTGTTCCTGCAACTGAACAGGCGTGAAATGCGATCCAACAGGATGGATACCGTTTTGTCAGCCAGTTTTATAGATCACACTTATGAGTATGCGTGTTTCATTTACGGCCAGGAATGCTGATGATGACAACATTACTACCCGTTTTCACTAAGCCTTCCCCGTTGGCGCTCAATGCTCTGCGCGCTGGTCGTATTTGTCGTTTCCTTCTTATCCCGGATGGAAGAATCCGCTGAACGTCGTTCGGCGGCAGTTGTAACACGCGTCGTTTGCTTACAGGGATTATGGCGGGTCGATTATGGATAAGAGTAAGCGCCATCTGGCGTGGTGGGTTGTCGGGGCACTGGCGGTGGCTGCCGTCGTGGCGTGGTGGCTGTTGCGCCCGGCGGGTGTGCCGGAAGGCTTTGCTGTCAGCAATGGGCGCATTGAAGCGACGGAAGTGGATATCGCCAGCAAAATTGCCGGGCGTATCGACACCATTCTGGTGAAAGAAGGCCAGTTTGTTCGCGAAGGCGAAGTGCTGGCGAAGATGGATACTCGCGTGTTGCAGGAACAGCGACTGGAAGCCATCGCGCAAATCAAAGAGGCACAAAGCGCCGTTGCCGCCGCGCAGGCTTTGCTGGAGCAACGACAAAGTGAAACTCGTGCCGCACAGTCGCTGGTCAATCAACGCCAGGCCGAACTGGACTCTGTTGCCAAACGTCATACGCGTTCCCGCTCGCTCGCCCAACGAGGGGCTATTTCTGCGCAACAGCTGGATGACGACCGCGCCGCCGCTGAGAGCGCCCGAGCTGCGCTGGAATCAGCGAAAGCCCAGGTTTCGGCTTCTAAAGCGGCTATAGAAGCAGCACGCACCAATATCATTCAGGCGCAAACTCGGGTCGAAGCAGCGCAAGCCACTGAACGGCGCATTGCCGCAGATATCGATGACAGTGAACTGAAAGCCCCGCGTGACGGACGCGTGCAGTATCGGGTTGCCGAGCCAGGGGAAGTGCTGGCGGCAGGCGGTCGGGTGCTGAATATGGTCGATCTCAGCGACGTCTATATGACCTTCTTCCTGCCAACCGAACAGGCGGGCACGCTGAAACTGGGCGGTGAAGCCCGGCTGATCCTCGATGCCGCGCCAGATCTGCGTATTCCTGCAACCATCAGTTTTGTCGCCAGTGTCGCCCAGTTCACGCCAAAAACCGTCGAAACCAGCGATGAACGGCTGAAACTGATGTTCCGCGTCAAAGCGCGTATCCCACCGGAATTACTCCAGCAGCATCTGGAATATGTCAAAACCGGTTTACCGGGCGTAGCGTGGGTGCGGGTGAATGAAGAACTTCCGTGGCCTGACGACCTCGTGGTGAGGTTGCCGCAATGACGCATCTGGAACTGGTTCCCGTCCCGCCTGTCGCGCAACTGGCGGGCGTGAGCCAGCATTATGGAAAAACCGTTGCGCTGAACAATATCACTCTCGATATTCCGGCCCGTTGCATGGTCGGGCTGATTGGTCCGGATGGCGTCGGGAAGTCGAGTTTATTGTCACTGATTTCCGGTGCCCGCGTCATTGAGCAGGGCAATGTGGTGGTGCTGGGTGGCGATATGCACGACCCGAAGCATCGCCGAGACGTCTGCCCGCGCATCGCCTGGATGCCGCAGGGGCTGGGCAAAAACCTCTACCACACCTTGTCGGTGTATGAAAATGTCGATTTTTTCGCTCGCCTGTTCGGTCACGATAAAGCGGAGCGGGAAGCGCGAATTAATGAGCTGCTGACCAGCACCGGGTTAGCACCGTTTCGCGATCGTCCGGCAGGTAAACTCTCCGGCGGGATGAAGCAAAAACTTGGGCTGTGCTGCGCGTTAATCCACGACCCGGAACTGTTGATCCTTGATGAGCCAACAACGGGGGTTGACCCGCTCTCCCGCGCCCAGTTCTGGGATCTGATCGACAGTATTCGCCAGCGGCAGAGCAATATGAGCGTGCTGGTCGCCACCGCCTATATGGAAGAGGCCGAACGCTTCGACTGGCTGGTAGCGATGAATGCCGGAGAAGTGCTGGCAACCGGCAGCGCCGAAGAGCTGCGGCAGCAAACGCAAAGCGCCACGCTGGAAGAAGCATTTATTAATCTGTTACCGCAAGCGCAACGCCAGGCGCATCAGGCGGTAGTGATCCCACCGTATCAACCTGAAAACGCAGAGATTGCCATCGAAGCGCGCGATCTGACCATGCGTTTTGGTTCCTTCGTTGCCGTTGATCACGTCAATTTCCGCATTCCACGCGGGGAGATTTTTGGATTCCTTGGTTCGAACGGCTGCGGTAAATCCACCACCATGAAAATGCTTACCGGACTGCTGCCCGCCAGCGAAGGTGAGGCGTGGCTATTTGGGCAACCGGTTGATCCAAAAGATATCGATACCCGCCGTCGTGTGGGCTATATGTCGCAGGCGTTTTCGCTCTATAACGAACTCACCGTGCGGCAAAACCTGGAGTTACATGCCCGTTTGTTTCACATCCCGGAAGCGGAAATTCCCGCGCGAGTGGCTGAAATGAGCGAGCGTTTTAAGCTCAACGACGTTGAAGATGTTCTGCCGGAGTCATTGCCGCTCGGCATTCGCCAGCGGCTTTCGCTGGCGGTGGCGGTGATTCATCGCCCGGAGATGTTAATCCTCGATGAGCCTACTTCTGGTGTCGATCCGGTGGCGAGGGATATGTTCTGGCAGTTGATGGTCGATCTCTCGCGCCAGGACAAAGTGACTATCTTCATCTCCACCCACTTTATGAACGAAGCGGAACGTTGCGACCGCATCTCACTGATGCACGCCGGAAAAGTGCTTGCCAGCGGTACACCGCAGGAACTGGTTGAGAAACGCGGAGCCGCCAGTCTGGAAGAGGCATTTATCGCCTATTTGCAGGAAGCGGCAGGGCAGAGCAACGAAGCCGAAGCGCCGCCCGTGGTACACGACACCACCCACGCGCCGCGTCAGGGATTTAGCCTGCGCCGTCTGTTTAGCTACAGCCGCCGCGAAGCGCTGGAACTGCGACGCGATCCAGTACGTTCGACGCTGGCGCTGATGGGAACGGTGATCCTGATGCTGATAATGGGTTACGGCATCAGTATGGATGTGGAAAACCTGCGCTTTGCGGTGCTCGACCGCGACCAGACCGTCAGTAGCCAGGCGTGGACACTCAACCTCTCCGGTTCCCGTTACTTTATCGAACAGCCGCCGCTCACCAGTTATGACGAGCTTGATCGTCGGATGCGTGCGGGCGATATCACGGTGGCCATTGAGATCCCGCCCAATTTCGGGCGCGATATCGCGCGTGGTACGCCTGTGGAACTCGGCGTCTGGATCGACGGAGCGATGCCCAGTCGTGCCGAAACGGTAAAAGGTTACGTGCAGGCAATGCACCAGAGTTGGCTTCAGGATGTGGCGAGCCGACAATCGACACCCGCCAGCCAAAGCGGGCTGATGAACATTGAGACGCGTTATCGCTATAACCCGGACGTAAAAAGCCTGCCAGCGATTGTTCCGGCGGTGATCCCGCTTCTGCTGATGATGATCCCGTCAATGCTAAGCGCCCTTAGCGTGGTGCGGGAAAAAGAGCTAGGGTCGATTATCAACCTTTACGTGACCCCCACCACCCGTAGCGAATTTTTGCTTGGCAAACAGCTGCCGTACATCGCGCTGGGGATGCTGAACTTTTTCCTGCTCTGCGGCCTGTCGGTGTTTGTGTTTGGCGTACCGCATAAAGGCAGTTTCCTGACGCTCACCTTGGCGGCGCTGCTGTATATCATCATTGCCACTGGAATGGGGCTGCTGATCTCCACCTTTATGAAAAGCCAGATTGCCGCCATTTTCGGAACGGCGATTATCACATTGATCCCGGCGACACAGTTTTCCGGGATGATCGATCCGGTAGCTTCGCTGGAAGGGCCTGGACGTTGGATCGGCGAGGTTTACCCGACCAGTCATTTTCTGACTATCGCCCGCGGAACGTTCTCGAAAGCGCTGGATCTGACTGATTTGTGGCAACTTTTTATCCCGTTGCTGATAGCCATCCCGCTGGTGATGGGCTTAAGCATCCTGCTGCTGAAAAAACAGGAGGGATGATGCGCCATTTACGCAATATTTTTAATCTGGGTATCAAAGAGTTGCGCAGTCTGCTCGGTGATAAAGCGATGCTGACGCTGATTGTCTTCTCGTTTACGGTGTCGGTGTATTCGTCAGCGACCGTTACGCCAGGATCGTTGAACCTCGCGCCGATCGCCATTGCCGATATGGATCAATCGCAGTTATCGAACCGGATCGTTAACAGCTTCTATCGTCCGTGGTTTTTGCCACCGGAGATGATCACCGCCGATGAGATGGATGCCGGACTGGACGCCGGACGCTATACCTTCGCGATAAATATTCCGCCTAATTTTCAGCGTGATGTCCTCGCCGGACGCCAGCCGGATATTCAGGTGAACGTCGATGCCACGCGCATGAGCCAGGCATTTACCGGCAATGGGTATATCCAGAATATTATCAACGGTGAAGTGAACAGCTTTGTCGCGCGCTACCGTGATAACAGCGAACCGTTGGTATCGCTGGAAACCCGGATGCGCTTTAACCCGAACCTTGATCCCGCGTGGTTTGGCGGGGTGATGGCGATCATCAACAACATTACCATGCTGGCGATTGTATTGACCGGATCGGCGCTGATCCGCGAGCGTGAACACGGCACGGTGGAACATTTACTGGTGATGCCGATAACGCCGTTTGAGATCATGATGGCGAAGATCTGGTCGATGGGGCTGGTGGTGCTGGTGGTATCGGGATTATCGCTGGTGCTGATGGTGAAAGGTGTACTGGGCGTACCGATTGAAGGCTCGATCCCGCTGTTTATGCTGGGCGTGGCGCTCAGTCTGTTTGCCACCACGTCAATCGGCATTTTTATGGGGACGATAGCGCGTTCAATGCCGCAACTGGGGCTGCTGGTGATTCTGGTGCTGCTGCCGCTGCAAATGCTTTCCGGTGGATCCACGCCGCGCGAAAGTATGCCGCAGATGGTGCAGGACATTATGCTGACCATGCCGACGACACACTTTGTTAGCCTCGCGCAGGCCATCCTCTACCGGGGTGCCGGATTCGAAATCGTCTGGCCGCAGTTCCTGACGCTGATGGCAATTGGCGGCGCGTTTTTCACCATCGCACTGCTGCGATTCAGGAAGACGATTGGGACAATGGCGTAAGGAAGGGAAACTTGACTTCATACTGTGATGTCATAAAGTGAAGTCATAAGGACATGCCATGAGAACCAAGGTACAGGCTTTACGGAAGAAACAAAAAAATACATTGGATCAAATATTTAAAACTCCTGTTCCTCAAGGGATCAAGTGGTCTGATATAGAGTCACTGGTTAAAGCATTAGGCGGAGAAATTAAGGAAGGAAGAGGTTCGCGTTGCAAGTTCATACTAAATATGAGCGTTGCGTGTTTCCATCGGCCTCATCCGTCGCCAGATACCGATAAAGGCGCTGTAGAAAGCGTGTGTGACTGGTTACTAAGTATAGGGGTAAAACCATGATCAAACTGAAGACGCCAAACTCTATGGAGATTGCCGGGCAACCAGCTGTTATTACCTACGTGCCAGAACTGAATGCATTTCGTGGCAAATTCCTGGGCTTGTCAGGTTATTGTGATTTTGTCTCTGACAGTATTCAGGGGCTGCAAAAAGAAGGAGAGCTTTCCCTGCGAGAGTATCTTGAGGATTGTAAAGCTGCGGGTATTGAGCCGTATGCGCGTACAGAAAAGATTAAGACCTTTACGTTACGCTATCCAGAATCGCTGAGTGAACGCCTTAATAATGCGGCTGCGCAGCAACAAGTCTCTGTTAATACCTATATTATTGAAACACTGAATGAGCGTTTGAATCATTTATAAATTTTAGCGACGTACATTACGCAGAATATCTGCCTTTACAGGATCTATCTATGCAACTGAACTTAATTTTATAAATTAAGTTCAGTTAATATCTTTTCTTTCCTTGTTTTAGAAATAACTCAATCTTCCTTCGGCAGGCACTGCAAATGCCCGTGCCGCACGCCGCGCTGGGCGATAACGTCATCGGCAAAATGCTGCACGTCACCCATGTCACCTTTCAACACGGCGATTTCCAGACAGTCGTCGTGGTTGATGTGCACATGTAGCGTGGCGACGGAGAGGTCGTGGTGATGATGCTGGGTGGAAACAATACGGCTGGCTAAGTCGCGTTTTTCGTGTTCATACACATACGACAGCACCGCGAAACCTTGTGTGCCGTGCTGCTGGGTAGCTTCCTGCGCCAGGGCACTACGCAGAATATCGCGGATAGCTTCGGAACGGTTGTTATAACCACGACGCTGGCTCAGGCTGTCCAGCGTCTCCAGTAAATCGTCATCAAGCGTGATGGTGACTCGTTGCATTGGCGTTAAACCTTTTCTGAGGTGCGACGGCGCACGGGGAATGCGGGTAATACCGCGTTTTGTAGCACACGTCCGGCGTCAGAGGAAAAGGTTAATTTATCTCCCACCGCCTGGGTTTCGGCGATTTGTCCGTTGTCCATCACCATCACTCGCTGGCAAAAGCGTTCCACCAGGCGTAAGTCATGAGTGATGAACAGGCAGGCAGTGCCAAACTGTTGTTGTAGCTTTTTCAGCAGGCGAATGACGCCCGCCTGTAACACGAGATCAAGGTTAGAAACGGCTTCATCCAGAATCAGCAATTTCGGTTCGACCGCCAGCGCGCGTGCCAGGCAGACGAGCTGGAGCTGGCCGCCGCTTAACTGCGGTGGGCGTTTGTCGAGAACGCTGTCATCGAGATCGACCGCCTTCAGCATTTCGCTGGCGCGCGCCAGTTGTTCGGATTTTTTCAGTGATAGCAGGTGGCGCATCGGTTCACGCAGGATCTCGCGCACGGTTTTGCGCGGATTCACGGCACTGATGGAGTCCTGAAACACCATCTGAATATCACGGCGGAAGGCTTTACGTTGGGCGCGATTAAGTTTCGCCAGCGATTCGCCGTGCCAGCTAATATTCCCTTGTGAGGGAGACTCTAAGCCTACCAGCAGCCGCGCGAGGGTGCTTTTTCCGCAGCCGCTGCGTCCCAGCAGGGCGACGGTTTCGCCGCTTTTCAGGGTCAGGGAAACGTTATTCAGCACCGCCTGATGTTGATGTTTTCCGCTAAATCCACCGTGGGCATAGTGATGGGAAAGGCCGCAGACGTTAAGTAAGGTCATGATGCCAGCTCCATACCGTAGAGGGCGAGATGAGCGGAAACCAGGCTGCGCGTCACCGTATGTTTGGGGGCGTTAAACAGCGTTTCTACATCGCCCTGTTCGACAATTTTACCTTGTGACATCACCGCCACGTCATCCGCCAGACGCGCCACAACGCCCATATCATGGGTGACCAGCAGCATTCCCGGCGCTTGTTTTTGCATAATGCTTTCCAGCAGATCGAGGATGCGCGCCTGTGCTACCACGTCGAGGTCGGTGGTCGGTTCATCGGCGATGATAAACGGTGATTCACACAGCACCGCCATCGCAATCATCATGCGCTGCAACATGCCGCCGCTCATCTCGAACGGGTACAGCTTCAGCACGCGCGCGGCGTTTTCCAGCCCCACCGCTTCTATGGCAGCGGTAAGCGTAGCGTCATCGGCGGGTTTCCCTAACGCCAGGCAGGTTTCCCGCGCGTGGGTGTGCATGGTGTGCAGTGGATTAAAGGCGCTGCGCGGGTTCTGCATGATGGTGGCAATTTTGATGCCGCGCAGGGCGTAAGGCGAAACCGGTTTGCCATCGGCTAAAATTTCCCCCGCCGTCTGGCGAACGCCAGCGGGCAAAATGCCCAGCGTCGCGGCGCAGGTTAATGATTTCCCGCTGCCGCTACCGCCGACTAACGCCAGCACGCGCCCGCGTTGCAGGGTTAACGATACACCGTGTACCAGCGGCTGCGCGGCCTGTAGCGTGATATTACGTAGTTCAATCTGTTGCGGCATTAGTGTGCGTGCTCCGTCACCAGATGAGGATCCAGATGATCGCGCAGTGCGTCACCCACCAGGTTAAAGGCCATCACGCTGATAAACAGCGCCAGCCCCGGCCAGAACATTTGCAGCGGCTGGGTCCAGATATACTGGCGCGCGTCGTTAATCATCACGCCCCATTCGGCGGTCGGCGCGGTCACACCGAGGCCAAGGAAAGACATCCCCGCGACGTGCAGCATCATATGGCCGATATCCAGCGTTGCCAGCACCAGCAGCGAAGGGATCACCGCGCCTGCCAGATGATCGACAAACACCCGCACATGGCCCGCACCGGAAAGCCGTGACGCCAGCACAAACTCGCGTTGGCGTAGTGAAATCACCAAGCTGCGCACCATGCGTGCATACCACGCCCAGTGCGACAGGGCGATGGCGATAATTACGTTGGTCAGCCCGGTGCCGAGCACGCCAACCATAAAGAACGACAGAATCGAGGTCGGGAAGGTCATAAACATATCGGCGACGCGCATGGTGGCCTGATCAACGTGCCCGCCAATCAACCCGGCGCTGCCGCCAATAACCAGCCCTAATGTCAGCACCAGCAGCAGGCAGGCCATTACCGAACCGAGCGACACGCGGGTCGCTGCCATCAGCCGCGAGAAAATATCGCGACCTAAGTGATCGGTGCCCAGCCAGTGCTGCGCATCCGGCGAAAGCAGGCACGACGGCAAATCAATTGCCTGTGGATCGTACGGCTGCCACCACTGGCTGGTGAGCGCAATCAGCGCCAGCAGGGCGATAATGATCAGCGCCAGGCGTACCGACCAGCGGGAAGAGAGGAAAAAGTTCACGCGTGCGCTCCTTCATGACGACGAATGCGCGGGTCCAGCGCGGCGTTGAGCAAATCGACAATCAAATTACAGACCACAAAAACCACCACCATCATCAGCGTAAAGCACTGAATCACCGGATAGTCACGGTTAAAAATCGCCGACACCGCATAGCGCCCGACGCCAGGCCAGGCAAAGATGTTTTCGATAATCATCGTCCCGCCAATCAATTCGCCAATGTGCATCCCCACGGCGGTGATCATCGGCAGCGAGGCATTGCGCAGAATATGGCGGCGTTCGGTCTGTTTGTCATTCAGGCCGCGTAGCCGCGCCCAGGTGACGTGACGCTGACCGGCGACGTCCAGCATACTGGCGCGCAGCAGTCGCGCGTTAATCGCCAGCGACATAAAGGCGATGGAAACCGCAGGTAAAATGATGTGCTGCCAGCTGCCGTAGCCCATCGCGGGTAGCCATTGCAGATACACCGAAAACGCCATCACTAGCAAAAATGCCAGCCAGAAGTTGGGCATCGACACGCCAAGAAACGCGATAAAGCGCACGGCGAAATCCGGCAAACGATCGCGGTGGCGCGCCGCCCAGATACCGAGCGGTACGGAAGTGAGCAGAATTAATACCAGCGCCGCACCTGCAAGTTCCAGCGTGGCGGGCAGGAAGTTCAGCATATCGTCCAGTACCGGGCGTTGGCTGGCGAATGAGATACCAAAGTCAAGATGCAGCGCCTTCCACAACCAGGTACCGTACTGGACGTACAGCGGCTGATCCAGCCCGAGCATGGTGCGGGTAGAGGCCAGCATCTCCGGCGTCGGCGGCAGGTTAGATAAACGCAGATAATCGAGCGCCGGGTCGCCGGTACCGAGGCGCAGCATCAGAAAAATGATCACCGAGGCGGCGAGCACCATCGGGATCAGCAGCAGAAAGCGGCGTAATACGTAACGCAACATTAAGGTTTCACCGGTTTAATCTGTTCGAACGGAATTTCGGTGGCGATCGGCGCGTAGGGGATATTACCCAGCTCCGGTTTTGATACCACCATCATCGAGATGTAGCTGATAGGCAGATAAACCGCCTCGTCATGCAGACGGGTCAGAATGTCGCGATACAGCGCCTGACGTTGCGTTTCGTCATGGGTCGCCAGCACTTCGCCGATCTCTTTATCAATCAGCGGCTTGTCGGCTAATCCTTGCTGTGCCTGGAAGTCAGCGTGCGACGGTACGCGCATTGAACTCAGGAAGGCGTGTGGATCGTATGGCGCGCCCCAGGTGCGGTGGAAAATCATGCCAAAACGACCGTCGCGCTGACGAGCATAGATACTGCTCTCTTCTTCGCCAATCAGCGAGACATCTGCGCCAATCTGGCGCATATCAGCCTGAATGATTTCCGCCATCGATTTGCTTAACGCATCGGTGCCGATGAACGACAGTTCAATGCGCAGCGGCTGACCATTTTTCTCGCGGATGTCTTTGCCCGCAGGCAGCGTCCAACCGGCTTTTTCCAGCAACTCTTTCGCTTTCTGCGGATCGTACTGGCGCGGTTTCAGGCCGAGATTAGCGTAAGGCACAGAAGGGGCAAACAGGGTGTCGGCGACCTGCTGGGTGCCATATAACGCGTTATCAATCAGCGATTTTTTGTTTACCGCGTAATTAAGAGCTTCACGTACTGCCAGCTCGTTGGTGGGGGCTTTGGCGGTATTGAGCGCCAGCATCACGGTTTCGATCGGCTGTGACAGTTGGGTGTGGTAAGCCGGATTCTGGCTAAAGCGGGCGAAGGTATCGAGCGGTAATAACCCTTCGTTTCCGTACAGCAGGTCGATATCGCCAGTTTCAAACGCCACCGCGCGGGTAGTCGGGTCCGGGATGACGTTAAAGGTGATCTTTTTAATCGCTGGCTTTTCGCCCCAGTAGTTTTCGTTACGGACGAAGACATCGTACTGATTTAGTTTCGATTCCTGCAAAATCCACGGTCCGGTGCCAATCGGCGCTTTAATTCCGTTCATGGTTTCATGGTTTTTAAACTGCGAGGGAGCGATAAAACGGAAAGGACGGGGCAGGGCCAGTTCTTGCAGGAAAGGATAGTAGGCGCTTTTCAGGGTAATTTGCAGCTCTGTTTTATTGAGTGCTTTAACATCAACAATCTGGTTTGCCAGCTCCAGCCAGGCGTGACGTTGACGGTTATCGAGCACTGCGCGGAAGTTTTCTGCCGCCGCCTCGGCATCGAACGGTTCACCGTTGGAGAATTTCACGTCATCACGCAGGGTGAAGGTCCAGGTTTTACCATCTTCTGAATGAGTCCAGCTTTTTGCCAGCCACGGGATCACCGAACCGTCTGCCTGATATTTCACCAATGGTTCATAAACCATGCTCTGGGCGAACATCTGGTTAGGCGTGTAAAGGTGCGGGTTTAGTGGCCCGACATTCACCGGCCAGGCGGTGGTGATTTCATCTGGTGCAGCGGCATGGACGATAAAAGACGCACAAGCCAGCAGCGCAAATAGAGTGCGGCGGAGTGTGGAGAGCATGGTAACCCCAATGGATTAAAATAGATGGCGGAAATAAGTATGACGATTTTAAGTATTCGTCATACTGATTACCTGTTCTGGATCAATAGATGGGCAGTCGGGTGGGCGGATCAGTTAACTGAATCGATCCATTGCACACTGTCGGCGGTGAGCGTAAAGGGGGTGGGGGTGCAGATCGCAAGGCTTAAATTTTCTAGCTGACAATGGCTGACTGACAGCGAGGAGTGATAGGTGCTATCTACGCTGACGATTTGCCAGGCGCTGCCGCCACGCTGTTTAACGATGGCTTCTTTGCGCGTCCAGATGCGCCAGAACATTTCCAGTTGCTGATCAGGATGCACGGCGTCCATTTCAGCGTGTTCCCCGAGGCTGAACACGGCGTTCGCCAGCCAGCGCCAGTTGACGCGCGGGCGAATCACTTCGATATCGCAGCCGACTTCGCCTTCATCGCTCAACAGCAGAGCGATATCGTCACCGCTATGGCTTAAGTTGAACCATAGCGGCGTTTCCGGCGCGAATGCAGGTTTGCCTTGTTCGCCATAGATGATCTCCGGTAGCGGGGAAAGCGTGTGCGAAAGCAATGTACGCCCCGCCAGCCAGCGTTCGCGTCGTGGACCTTGCGGTGCTTGCTCGCGTAAACCCGGTGGCAGTGGAGCTGCGCTTAAGGTCGAAACTTTCCCCAGAACTATCCGATACATATCAGGGCCAACGTTTAATGGAAAATGAAAGTGCGTATCGTATCACTTGTCGCCTCATCCCGGTAACCGACTTTTCGGTCTGCCCGGCCCCAGTAAAATCGCCAGTTTGCTGCCACCTTTCGTCGTTTCCATCCAGATTTTACACACGCTGGTTAATGGCACCGAAAGTAGCATCCCTACCGGGCCGAGCAGCCATCCCCAGATTAACAATGAAAGAAATACCACCATGGTGGACATCCCCAGGCGATGGCCCATCATCCGTGGTTCTAAAATATTGCCGATGACCATATGGACCACTAAAAACAATGCGCCGACCAGAATACATTCGTAAACACCATTAAACAGCAGCACCTGAATCATTGGCGGTACGGCGGAAATTACCGCGCCGATATTGGGCACGTAGTTGAGCAAAAACGCCAGTACTGCCCACATCAGCGCAAACTGTACGCCCATTAGCGCCAGCCCCAGCCAGACGATGACACCTGTCCATAAACTGAGTAGCGTCTTTAACGCCAGATAATGCGAAACGCCTTTAAGTGCGCGGTGTAATCCTGCGATGTGAATCTGTGGGTTATTCAGCGCAAAACGCATTTTGTAAGGGACGTGGCGCACTTCAAACAGCATAAAAACTACGGTCATCACCAGCAAAAGCACGCTCGCCATTGCCCCGGAAAGCCCGGTCATTAGCGCTGTGGTGAAGGTAACCACTTTTTCCGAGTCCATCCGCTGCAGCATTCGCTCCGGCGACATATGCAAATTAAGAAAAGGCAACATCTCCTGCAATTTAAAAAGTTTGCGCGTCAGCTCCTTATTAAACTTCGGCAGCATAGAGATAAATTCGTTAAACGATGCCGCCAGTACGCCGACCAGCGCGGTTAGTGCGATCAGCATCACCACCACTACAATCGTAATGGCAACGGGGCGTTGTACTCCCCGACGAATAAACCAGGTAACGAGCGGGTTGAGGACGATGGCAAAAAACAGCGCCAGTAACAGCTGCACAATGATATCTGCCGCTGCGTGAATGCCCGCGAGGATCACTACCAGCGAGGCCAACTTGAGCAGAATGTGCATGCCCGTTTTATCGGGTTGAGGGGTTTCCATTGGGGCTTCCTTGTGACTTTTTGTGTTAAGTGTAGCGCGGGAGTCACGCCAGCAATATTCTGATTCTTACTGCTGATTTTCACGTCAGCACATGGTAAAAATGAAACACTGTTGTAAAAATGTGGTGATCCTCATGCCCGAACCCGTAGCCGAACCCGCGCTAAACGGATTGCGCCTGAATTTGCGCATTGTCTCCATTGTCATGTTTAACTTCGCCAGCTACCTCACCATCGGGTTGCCGCTCGCTGTATTACCGGGCTATGTCCATGATGTGATGGGCTTTAGCGCCTTCTGGGCAGGATTGGTTATCAGCCTGCAATATTTCGCCACCTTGCTGAGCCGCCCTCATGCCGGACGTTACGCCGATTTGCTGGGACCCAAAAAGATTGTCGTCTTCGGTTTATGCGGCTGCTTTTTGAGCGGTCTGGGGTATCTGACGGCAGGATTAACCGCCAGTCTGCCTGTCATCAGCCTGTTATTACTTTGCCTGGGGCGCGTCATCCTTGGGATTGGGCAAAGTTTTGCCGGAACGGGATCGACCCTATGGGGCGTTGGAGTGGTTGGCTCGCTGCATATCGGGCGGGTGATTTCGTGGAACGGCATTGTCACTTACGGGGCGATGGCGATGGGTGCGCCGTTAGGCGTCGTGTTTTATCACTGGGGCGGCTTGCAGGCGTTAGCGTTAATCATTATGGGCGTGGCGCTGGTGGCCATTTTGTTGGCGATCCCGCGTCCGACGGTAAAAGCCAGTAAAGGCAAACCGCTGCCGTTTCGCGCGGTGCTTGGGCGCGTCTGGCTGTACGGTATGGCGCTGGCACTGGCTTCCGCCGGATTTGGCGTCATCGCCACCTTTATCACGCTGTTTTATGACGCTAAAGGTTGGGACGGTGCGGCTTTCGCGCTGACGCTGTTTAGCTGTGCGTTTGTCGGTACGCGTTTGTTATTCCCTAACGGCATTAACCGTATCGGTGGCTTAAACGTAGCGATGATTTGCTTTAGCGTTGAGATAATCGGCCTGCTACTGGTTGGCGTGGCGACTATGCCGTGGATGGCGAAAATCGGCGTCTTACTGGCGGGGGCCGGGTTTTCGCTGGTGTTCCCGGCATTGGGTGTAGTGGCGGTAAAAGCGGTTCCGCAGCAAAATCAGGGGGCGGCGCTGGCAACTTACACCGTATTTATGGATTTATCGCTTGGCGTGACTGGACCACTGGCTGGGCTGGTGATGAGCTGGGCGGGCGTACCGGTGATTTATCTGGCGGCGGCGGGACTGGTCGCAATCGCGTTATTACTGACGTGGCGATTAAAAAAACGGCCTCCGGAACACGTCCCTGAGGCCGCCTCATCATCTTAAAACTTACTGAATAACCAGCGTATTAATGATGTTTTCTGCGGTGGTTTGCGCTTTTTGCTGATCGTCAGCTGGCAGCGTAATTTGCATGGTCAGCAGTTGATTACCCACGTTACCCAGAATAACGGAAGAGTACGCCGTCTGGCCTTTCGCGGAGATAATACTGTCTAACTGCTGCATTTTGTGACCTTTCAGCTCAATGGCTTTATTGGTTACCACTTGCAGCTGCGGATCGCGGCTACGTTGCTGATCTTCCAGACGCTTCGCCAACACCGCCAGATCTTCTTTCGGATCATCGCCCATGATGACGATGACTGCTTTCTGCCCGGTGGCGTCGGACCAGACATGCATGTTATTGGCCTGCGTTCCCAGCTTACCGCTCTGGTCGGTCATATCCGCTGGCAGCGAGAAACTTAACTTGCCATCAAGCAGGTTGACGGGATTCCCGGTAGCGTTACTTTCCGCAACCGAACCCTGCGCCGTAGCGTTAGTGTCTTTATCATCACAGGCCGCAAGCCCCATAACCAGCAGGCCAATTCCGACATATTTAACCAGATTGCGCATTGACTTCTTCCTTTCGATAAACGGCCATAACGGCTCATTCATCCATCTTATCACAACTCTGATAACGAACCTTTAACTCGCCTGCAAAGCGTTGATTTCGGATTTATCTGCCAGTCTTTTCAACAGCATATTGAGTAATACGCCATACATTGGCAGGAAGAAAACGATACTGATTAACACTTTGAAACAGTAATCGACCAGCGCGATTTCCATCCAGTGTTCAGCCATAAAGGCATCCGGGCTACGCCAGAAGGCAATGAAGAAAAAGGCCAGCGTGTCGCTGACGTTACCGAACAGTGTGGACGCTGTCGGTGCCAGCCACCAGCGGCGACTCTGACGCAGGCGGTTAAAAACGTGCACGTCGAGGATTTGCCCCAGCGCGTAGGCCATGAAACTGGCGGTGGCGATACGGGCGACAAACAGGTTGAAGTGGGCGAGTGCGCCGAATCCCTGCCAGGAACCCATATAGAATAGCGACGAGATGACGTAGGAGATTAATAACGCAGGGATCATTACCGCGAAGATAATGCGTCGGGCCAGCGGTGCGCCAAAAATACGCACGGTCAGGTCGGTAGCAAGAAAAATAAACGGAAAGCTAAACGCGCCCCAGGTGGTATGGAAACCAAAAATGGAGACGGGAAGCTGAACCAGATAGTTACTGGAGGTGATCACCAGAAGATGAAATAACGATAACCAGAACAACGCCTTATAGCGTTGAGTTTGCGAGAAAACGTTCATATTGTACCTTTTTGATTAACCATTGGGGTGAGGGAACCCAATACGTACGACACGTCTGTTACCTTAACATAATAACGTGCTTACCCTTTTTTCGAGCCGCCGCATGATACTGCTTTACGTTGACAATGCAATGGTTAATTTTCACGCAATCGTTAACCTGGTTTGCTTACGGACTCACAGGGCGTAAACTAGCGCCGTTTTTTTAAGTGATGAGAAGAAAATGACCGATCTCTTTTCCAGCCCTGACCACACACTCGACGCGCTTGGCCTGCGCTGCCCGGAACCGGTGATGATGGTGCGCAAAACCGTGCGCAATATGCAGCCTGGCGAAACGTTGCTGATTATCGCCGACGATCCGGCCACTACCCGCGATATTCCTGGGTTTTGTACCTTTATGGAACACGAACTGGTTGCGAAAGAGACGGATGGACTGCCTTATCGTTATTTGATTCGTAAAGGCGGTTGATAGGGGCTGATTGGCTTCGATGCCGCCTTTTCCTCACCCCCTAACCCTCTCCCCAGAGGGGCGAGGGGACCGATCGCGCTCAATGTTGCGATCGGTTTGCCTTATCTCCTGCGCAACAACCTTAACGCATTCGCCGTCACCAGCACCGTCGCACCCGTATCTGCCAGCACTGCCAGCCACAACCCGGTCATCCCTAAAAGCGTGGTGACGAGGAAGATCCCTTTCAGTCCCAGCGCAATGGTGATGTTCTGGCGGATATTGGCGTGAGTGGCGCGTGCCAGTTCAATCATTTGCACCAGGCCGCGCAGGTGGTTATGGGTTAATGCTGCGTCGGCGGTTTCCAGCGCCACGTCTGTGCCGCTACCCATAGCAATCCCGATGGCGGCAGCTTTCATCGCTGGCGCGTCGTTAATACCATCACCGACCATCGCCAGGGGCGCATGTTGATTCAGCTTGGTCACCGCTTTGACTTTATCTTCCGGCAATAGGCCCGCTTTAAACTCCAGCCCCAGCTCCCCGGCAATTGCCGCCGCTGCGCGTGGATTATCGCCGGTGAGGATCACTCCTTTAACCCCCAGCGCGTTCAGTTCACTGATGGCAGTTGTAGCGTCGGCGCGCAGGGTATCCTGCAATGCAATGATACCCAGCACGTCATCATTACGTACTACCAGCACAACCGTTTGCCCGGCGCTTTCCAGTTCATTAATCAAACCAGCAAATGCATCAGCGGGATGTTTCCCGGCAGCGCATATCAACACGCGCTCACCATTAACCTGCGCTTCAATGCCAGACCCGACCAGTGCCCGCTGTGATTCGGCGGTGGGAATGGCGAGTTCAGCAACCTGTGCTTCGCGTACGATGGCTTGCGCCAGTGGATGCGTCGCGCCTTGCTCGACCGCCGCCGCCAGTGTCAGCAGTTCAGATTCACTAATACCCGTTGCCGGATGAATCGCGGTAACGCGCGGTTTACCGACGGTCAGCGTACCGGTTTTATCAAACGCCACTTGGGTAACACGACCTAGTTGTTCCAGCGCCGCACCGCCTTTAATTAACGCCCCACGACGCGCTGCTGCTGCCAGCCCGGAGGTTATCGCCGCAGGCGTTGAGATAACTAACGCACACGGGCAACCAATCAGCAGCAGCGTCAGACCTTTATAAATCCACTCCTGCCAGCTGGCGGCAAACAGCAGCGGCGGCACTAGCGTTACCAGCAGGGCGACGGCCATAATCGCTGGCGTATAAATACGGCTGAAACGGTCGATAAACCGCTCAATGGGGGCGCGGCGCTCTTCGGCTTCTTCGATCAGTTTCAGAATCCGGTCAATGGCGCTGGCACCCGGTTCTGACAGCACTTCCAGCGTTACCAGACGGTCTACGCTGGTGGCTCCTGCAGGAACTTTATCGCCCGTCGCGCGCTCCACCGGAATGGATTCTCCGGTTAGGGCGCTTTCATCAAAACTGGCAAACGGTGAGAGCAGTTTACCGTCGGCAGGCAAACGCCCACCTGCGGCGACTTCAATCACATCGCCAGGCCGCAGGCTGTTAATCGCCACCTCTTCCCGCTCACCGTTACGCAGGCGCGTGGCGGTTTCTGGTTTCAGCGCCATTAACGCGCTAACGCCCTGACGCGCGCGGCTGGCGGCCCAGCCTTCCAGTCGTTCACCAATCAAAAACAGCAGCAACACCATCGCAGCTTCAGCCGTTGCGCCAATAAACAGTGCACCAATAGCGGCTACGCTCATTAAGGTTTCAATGGCGAAGTAGCTGCCGGATTTGATCAGCCGTAATGCCTGACGAGCAATCGGGTACAGCCCAACTAGCGTGGTCGCGATAAACGCCAGTTGCCCGAACGGATGATTGAACTGCTCCAGACCCCAGCTGATTGCCATCATCACGATAAGCGTAATCAGCGGCAGATTCTCTTTCAGGCGCGATGCTTGTGGCTCGTCGGCGGCCTGCTCATCGCGCAGGGAATAGCCCGCTTTTTGCACCGCAGATTCAACCTGGGCACGGATGTCATTGTCGGCATCAACCACCAGTTTTTCGGTGGCGAACAACACCTGCACCTGATTCACGCCTGCAAGCTGGCGCACGGCATTTTCTACCTTGCGCGCACAGGCGGCGCAGTCCATGCCGCTGACTTTCCAGCTATAGCGGGTGCCGGAGACGTTTTCAGAGAGCGTTGGCGAGCTGGAGCATGCGCCGTCGCAGCAACAGTCGTTGGCGTTCTGTACCGTGGTTAGCGGTTTGAACGCAGCAAATTGAGGGGCTTTCTTGCCGTGATTGTCAGGTGTCGACATGGCATCCTCCGGTTAAGTTTTTTCTCATTAACCGAAGGATACACTCTGGAGTCGACTCCAGAGTCAAGTTTTATCAGAGATACAGTGAGCGGACGATGAGGAAGTGACCGGCAAAGTAGCAGGCCGCAGCAATCGCGTTATCCGCACGGAAGCGTCGGCGATAGTGGCTCCCCAGCCAGACAAAGTTACTGATAAACAGCAACGAAGCGCCAACAAACGCAGAGAGCGCCGGAGCGGTCGGACGGAAGAACCACAGTTCACCTGCCAGCCACACCATCACCAGCGTCATGCCGATAAACGTGCAGATAGGCCAACGGTACTCTTCCAGCCGCGTCCAGATAATCGCCAGTAGCAGCGCACCCAGAACCAGCAACACCAGTGGCAGAGGCCAGAAGAAAGAGAGCGTCATCTGACTGGCGAAATAGATGGTGTACAGCAGGTGCGAGAGGAAAAACGCGCCGATGGCGTACATCAGACGTTGACGTGGCAACAGGGTTAGCGCATCGCCCAGCAGTGAGGCGCACAGTCCCGCCAGCACCAGATAGCTAATGGCGTCGAACATCGGTGCTTGCCAGGCCAGTAACAGCAGGAGAAGAAGGGTTAACGGTTTAAACACCCAGCGTTGCCAGGTTGGCCCACGATACGATGCATCCACAGATAGCCATGCGGAAAGACAGACAGCGATAAACGACCAAAGCATCTTAGTTCCTTGAATTCGTTATTTTTTCGTAAGCAGAATGCCTACGGTCTTGCTTCCAGTTTAGTGGCGAGGGTGGACGGATGACAACACCATAACTGGCAGGGTATGCTTAATTCCGCATTTTCCGATGAGGGATAAAGATGAGTAAACCACCTCTTTTCTTTATTGTTATCATTGGCTTAATTGTCGTCGCCGCATCGTTTCGTTTTATGCAACAGCGACGGGAAAAAGCTGATAATGATATGGCTCCGCTCCAGCAAAAGCTGGTGGTGGTGAGCAACAAGCGGGAAAAACCGATTAACGATCGCCGTTCGCGCCAGCAGGAAGTGACTCCGGCAGGCACCAGTATGCGCTATGAGGCAAGCTTCAAACCGCAAAGCGGAGGAATGGAGCAGACGTTTCGCCTCGACGCCCAGCAGTACCACGCCCTGACAGTGGGCGATAAAGGTACGCTGAGCTATAAAGGAACGCGCTTTGTTAGCTTTGTTGGCGAACAATAAGGTTATTTTTTAACTTTAAATTTCTTCTGCCAGACCAGCAGTTCAAACACGCCGAAAAGGAAAATCCGCACCTTTTCGGCGGTGGTCATCTGCGGGCCATCTTTCGGTAAAGTGGATTTCAATAGCGCCAGCTGCATACCATGCATCAGCACGGTAAAAATCAGCGCCACGTTAACGAAAATATTTAGCGGGCGCGGGAAGGGATGCACCAGATTGAGGATTAAAAATCCCCAAACGCAGAGCATTAACAAACGACCAATATTAATCAGCATCACTTTCTCCTTGTGCTTCGTGTTGATACAGCCGATAAGCCACCTGACCCGCCACTTTTTCCCGATGTAATGACCAGTTTGCCGGAACAGTGGGCAGACCGTTTTCGACTTCGCTTTCGACATAAATCAGGGCTTCGTCAGCCAGCCAGCCGTTATCTTCCAGTAAATTTATCGTCTCTTCTAACAAGCCACGGCGGAACGGTGGATCGACAAACACGATATTATGCGGTGTGCCTTTTTGCGCCAGGAATGACATTGCGTTGCTGTTCACCACGCGTGCATTGCCTGCTTTTAGTGTCGCCAGATTCTTAATTAACTGCTGAGAAACCACGCGATCCATCTCAATCAACGTTGCCCCCGCAGCGTAGCGCGATAACGCTTCCAGCCCCAGCGCGCCGCTCCCGGCGAAGCAATCCAGACATTGGGCGTCAACAATGACCGGAGCCAGCCAGTTAAACAACGTTTCGCGTACGCGGTCGGTGGTGGGGCGCAGACCTGGGCTATCAGGAACCGGGAGTTTACGGCCTCGCCACTGCCCGCCAATAATGCGGATTTGGCCGCTGCCGGAATGATTCGGTTTTTTCATGATAAATTGCTCAATCCGCCAGATAACACATACTTGCAGGCGGTGATGTGAATTAAGTTAAGTGATAGACTATTTCATCATTTTTTTAGCTGCTATGTACATAGCGTTAACGCTGTGCCATGAAGCAACAGCGAGGAGTGTAGTCGCAAATGGCGAAAGAAAAAAGACGTGGCTTTTTTTCCTGGCTGGGCTTTGGTCAAAAAGAGCAGACCCCGGAAAAAGAGACAGAAGTTCAGAATGAACAACCGGTTGTAGAAGAAATCGTTCAGGCGCAAGAGCCTGCGAAGGCTTCTGAACAAGCCGTTGAAGAGCAGCCGCAGGCGCATACTGAAGCCGAGGCGGAAACTTTTGCTGCCGACGTTGTGGAAGTCACTGAACAGGTTGTTGAAAGTGAAAAAGCGCAGCCTGAAGCGGAAGTTGTTGCACAGCCGGAACCGGTCGTAGAAGAAACGCCGGAGCCAGTGGCTATCGAACGTGAAGAGCTGCCGTTGCCGGAAGACGTCAACGCCGAAGAGGTTTCGTCAGAAGAGTGGCAGGCTGAAGCGGAAACCGTAGAGATTGTCGAAGCGGCAGAAGAAGAAGCGGCTAAAGAAGAAATCACCGACGAAGAGCTGGAAGCACAGGCGCTGGCTGCCGAAGCGGCAGAAGAGGCGGTGATGGTAGTTCCTCCGGCAGAAGAAGAGCAGCCGGTTGCAGAAATTGCCCAGGAGCAAGAAAAACCGACCAAAGAAGGCTTCTTCGCGCGCCTGAAACGCAGCCTGTTAAAAACCAAAGAAAATCTCGGTTCCGGATTTATCAGCCTGTTCCGCGGTAAAAAAATCGACGATGATCTGTTTGAAGAGCTGGAAGAACAGCTGTTGATCGCCGATGTGGGCGTGGAAACCACACGTAAAATTATCACCAATCTGACGGAAGGCGCATCCCGCAAGCAGCTTCGTGATGCCGAGGCGCTCTATGGCCTGCTGAAAGAAGAGATGGGCGAGATTCTGGCGAAAGTCGATGAGCCGCTGAATGTTGAAGATAAAACGCCGTTCGTGATCCTGATGGTGGGCGTCAACGGTGTGGGTAAAACCACGACGATTGGTAAGCTGGCGCGTCAGTTTGAGCAGCAGGGTAAATCGGTGATGCTGGCGGCGGGCGATACTTTCCGTGCAGCTGCGGTTGAACAGCTTCAGGTCTGGGGTCAGCGCAACAATATTCCGGTGATTGCCCAGCATACCGGTGCGGATTCCGCCTCTGTTATCTTCGACGCCATTCAGGCAGCTAAAGCGCGTAATATCGACGTCCTGATTGCCGATACCGCCGGACGTCTGCAGAACAAATCGCATCTGATGGAAGAGTTGAAGAAAATCGTCCGCGTGATGAAGAAACTCGACGTTGAAGCGCCGCATGAAGTTATGCTGACTATTGATGCCAGCACCGGGCAGAACGCGGTAAGCCAGGCCAAACTGTTCCACGAAGCTGTTGGCTTAACCGGCATCACGCTAACGAAACTGGACGGCACGGCGAAAGGCGGGGTAATTTTCTCGGTGGCTGACCAGTTTGGTATCCCTATCCGCTACATTGGTGTCGGCGAACGTATTGAGGATTTGCGTCCGTTTAAGGCGGACGACTTTATAGAGGCACTTTTTGCCCGAGAGGATTAACAATGATTCGCTTTGAACATGTCAGCAAGGCTTATCTCGGTGGGAGACAGGCGCTGCAGGGCGTTACGTTCCATATGCAGCCGGGTGAGATGGCGTTTCTGACCGGTCATTCCGGCGCAGGGAAAAGTACCCTCCTGAAGCTGATCTGTGGGATTGAGCGGCCCAGCGCCGGGAAAATCTGGTTTAGCGGCCATGACATCACGCGTCTGAAAAACCGTGAAGTTCCGTTTCTGCGCCGCCAGATTGGCATGATTTTCCAGGATCACCATCTACTGATGGACCGTACTGTCTACGATAACGTGGCGATCCCGCTGATTATCGCTGGTGCCAGCGGTGACGATATTCGTCGCCGGGTGTCGGCGGCACTGGATAAAGTCGGGCTACTGGACAAAGCGAAGAACTTCCCTATTCAGCTTTCCGGCGGTGAACAACAGCGTGTTGGCATTGCCCGCGCGGTGGTGAATAAGCCCGCGGTACTGCTGGCGGACGAACCGACCGGTAACCTGGACGACGCGTTGTCGGAAGGGATTCTACGTCTGTTTGAAGAGTTTAACCGCGTTGGGGTAACCGTATTGATGGCAACGCACGACATTAATCTGATTTCACGGCGTTCCTATCGCATGCTCACCCTGAGCGATGGTCACTTGCATGGAGGCGTGGGCCATGAATAAGCGCGATGCAATCAATCATATTCGGCAGTTTGGTGGGCGTCTGGATCGCTTCCGTAAATCGGTCGGCGGCTCAGGCGACGGCGGTCGTAACGCACCGAAACGCGCGAAATCCTCGCCAAAACCGGTAAATCGCAAAACCAACGTTTTCAACGAACAGGTGCGCTATGCCTTCCACGGCGCATTGCAGGATCTGAAAAGCAAACCGTTCGCCACGTTTTTAACGGTGATGGTTATCGCCATCTCCCTGACGCTGCCCAGCGTCTGTTATATGGTGTACAAAAACGTTAATCAGGCGGCGACGCAGTATTATCCGTCACCGCAAATCACTGTTTACTTGCAAAAAACGCTGGACGATGACGCCGCTGCGGGCGTGGTGGCACAGTTGCAGGCCGAGCAAGGCGTGGAGAAAGTGAACTATCTTTCTCGTGAAGACGCACTGGGCGAGTTCCGTAACTGGTCTGGTTTTGGTGGTGCGCTGGATATGCTGGAAGAAAACCCGCTTCCGGCAGTGGCGGTGGTGATCCCGAAACTCGATTTTCAGGGGACGGAATCACTCAATACGCTGCGTGATCGTATCACGCAGATTAACGGTATTGACGAAGTGCGGATGGATGACAGCTGGTTTGCCCGTCTGGCGGCGTTGACCGGGCTGGTTGGGCGCGTTTCGGCGATGATCGGCGTGTTGATGGTGGCGGCAGTGTTCCTCGTCATCGGCAACAGCGTACGTCTGAGCATCTTTGCTCGCCGTGACTCCATCAACGTGCAGAAACTGATTGGTGCGACGGATGGTTTCATCCTTCGCCCGTTCCTGTACGGCGGTGCGCTGCTGGGATTTTCTGGCGCATTGTTGTCATTAATTTTGTCAGAAATTCTGGTACTGCGTTTGTCGTCAGCGGTGGCGGAAGTGGCACAGGTTTTCGGAACGAAGTTTGATATCAATGGTTTATCGTTCGATGAATGCCTGCTATTGCTGCTGGTATGCTCGATGATTGGCTGGGTGGCAGCGTGGCTTGCCACGGTACAACATTTACGCCACTTTACGCCTGAATAATAAAAGCGTGTTATACTCTTTCCCTGCAATGGGTTCCGTAGCAGGGAAAGAGACCCCGTTGTCTCTTCCCGGTATTTCATCTCTATGTCACATTTTGTGCGTAATTTATTCACAAGCTTGCATTGAACTTGTGGATAAAATCACGGTCTGATAAAACAGTGAATGATAACCTCGTTGCTCTTAAGCTTTGGCACAGTTGTTGCTACCACTGAAGCGCCAGAAGATATCGATTGAGAGGATTTGAATGACTGACAAAATGCAAAGTTTAGCTTTAGCCCCAGTTGGCAACCTGGATTCCTACATCCGGGCAGCTAACGCGTGGCCGATGTTGTCGGCTGACGAGGAGCGGGCGCTGGCTGAAAAGCTGCATTACCATGGCGATCTGGAAGCAGCTAAAACGCTGATCCTGTCTCACCTGCGGTTTGTTGTTCATATTGCTCGTAATTATGCGGGCTATGGCCTGCCACAGGCGGATTTGATTCAGGAAGGTAACATCGGCCTGATGAAAGCAGTGCGCCGTTTTAACCCGGAAGTGGGTGTGCGCCTGGTCTCCTTCGCCGTCCACTGGATCAAAGCAGAGATCCACGAATACGTTCTGCGTAACTGGCGTATCGTCAAAGTTGCGACCACCAAAGCGCAGCGCAAACTGTTCTTCAACCTGCGTAAAACCAAGCAGCGTCTGGGCTGGTTTAACCAGGATGAAGTCGAAATGGTGGCCCGTGAACTGGGCGTAACCAGCAAAGACGTACGTGAGATGGAATCACGTATGGCGGCACAGGACATGACCTTTGACCTGTCTTCCGACGACGATTCCGACAGCCAGCCGATGGCACCGGTGCTCTATCTGCAGGATAAATCATCTAACTTTGCCGACGGCATCGAAGATGATAACTGGGAAGAGCAGGCGGCAAACCGTCTGACCGACGCGATGCATGGTCTGGACGAACGCAGCCAGGACATCATCCGTGCGCGCTGGCTGGACGAAGACAACAAGTCCACGTTGCAGGAACTGGCTGACCGTTACGGTGTTTCCGCTGAACGTGTGCGCCAACTGGAAAAGAACGCGATGAAAAAACTTCGCGCCGCTATTGAAGCGTAATTTCCGCTATTAAGCAGAGAACCCTGGATGAGAGTCCGGGGTTTTTGTTTTTTGGGCCTCTACAATAATCAATTCCCCCTCCGGCAAAACGCCAATCCCCACGCAGATTGTTAATAAACTGTCAAAATAGCTATTCCAATATCATAAAAATCGGGTATGTTTTAGCAGAGTATGCTGCTAAAGCACGGGTAGTCATGCATAAAACGAAATAAAGTGCTGAACAACAACATCACAACACACGTAATAACCAGAAGAATGGGGATTCTCAGGATGAACATAAAGGGTAAAGCGTTACTGGCAGGATGTATCGCGCTGGCATTCAGCAATATGGCTCTGGCAGAAGATATTAAAGTCGCGGTCGTGGGTGCAATGTCCGGTCCGGTTGCGCAGTACGGTGACCAGGAGTTTACCGGCGCAGAGCAGGCGGTTGCGGATATCAACGCTAAAGGCGGCATTAAAGGCAACAAACTGCAAATCGTAAAATATGACGATGCCTGTGACCCGAAACAGGCGGTTGCGGTGGCGAACAAAGTCGTTAACGACGGCATTAAATATGTGATTGGTCACCTCTGTTCTTCATCAACGCAGCCTGCGTCTGACATCTACGAAGACGAAGGCATTTTAATGATCACCCCAGCGGCAACCGCGCCGGAGCTGACCGCCCGTGGCTATCAGCTGATCCTGCGCACCACCGGCCTGGACTCCGACCAGGGGCCGACGGCGGCGAAATATATTCTTGAGAAAGTGAAACCGCAGCGTATTGCTATCGTTCACGACAAACAGCAATACGGCGAAGGTCTGGCACGAGCGGTGCAGGACGGCCTGAAGAAAGGCAATGCTAACGTGGTGTTCTTTGATGGTATCACCGCCGGGGAAAAAGATTTCTCAACGCTGGTGGCGCGTCTGAAAAAAGAGAATATCGACTTCGTTTACTACGGCGGTTATCACCCGGAAATGGGGCAAATCCTGCGTCAGGCACGCGCGGCAGGGCTGAAAACTCAGTTTATGGGGCCGGAAGGTGTGGCTAACGTTTCGCTGTCTAACATTGCGGGCGAATCAGCGGAAGGGCTGCTGGTGACCAAGCCGAAGAACTACGATCAGGTTCCGGCGAACAAACCCATTGTTGATGCGATCAAAGCGAAAAAACAGGACCCAAGCGGCGCATTCGTCTGGACCACCTACGCCGCGCTGCAATCTTTGCAGGCGGGCCTGAATCAGTCTGACGATCCGGCTGAAATCGCCAAATACCTAAAAGCGAACTCCGTGGATACCGTGATGGGGCCACTGACCTGGGATGAGAAAGGCGATCTAAAGGGCTTTGAGTTCGGCGTATTTGACTGGCACGCCAACGGCACGGCGACCGATGCGAAGTAATTGTTAATCGGCAACTTTGGGTTGCCGCCAAATTGCTAATATCGAATACGTTGCTTCATGCCGGATGCGGCGTAAACGCCTTATCCGGCCTACAAGAACCAAAGAAATCAGTAAATTGCAGCACACATTATAGGCCTGATAAGCGTAGCGCATCAGGCAATTTCTCGTTGGTCATCACTTTTGAAATCAACTTGACGATTAACGCTTCTCCCAGCCGCCCTGCTGTGCCGTAAATCCCAGTGCCTGCATAAACGCCGTCATCACACCGCGATCTTCCACGCCTGCATCCGCCATCCACCAGCATGAAACGCCAGGATTGTTACGCAAAACCTCTTCCAGCAGATATTGCCCCACACCGCGACGGCGGGTGACTTCCCGCACGCGTAGAGAATCCAGTGCTCCCTCGGTGCCGCTTAAGGTTACCCGCACGGCCGCAAGCAGACGCTCGTTAAAACGCGCGGCGTAGATACGGTGGTTATCGTCAACCTGTAAAGAGGAAGGGGAATACTCCGGCCAGATCTTTTGCAGGTCAATCCGGTCCTGGTCGCTAAAGTTTTCTAATCGAATGATGGTCAGCTTCATGGGTAACCCGTGTAAATCACAAAAGTGGAACCAGTGTAGCGAAATAATTTAATCGGAGGCTTTCTCTTTTTTATTTCTTTTGGCAGGTGATTAATTTTTTAACAGCAATAATTACAAAGTTAAAACATTAGAGAATGAAAAATGTCCAGCATAATCCCCTGAATGATAGTGAATTATTCCGCCCTTTGTGCCGTTATTTTATGCTGACAAAGGCACTTTTTTCTGTTTATCTATCAATAAATTCAGAATATTATCTGTTCTTAATCGACTGAAAAATAGGGATTTTAATCGCTATCATCACAAAATACTGCGCTAACCCCTTAATCAGACAGGCAAAAACAGTGCAGTATAAAAAAAGAACAGTCTGATTTGTTAACACATAAAAACAAAGCAACACAACATCACGAATGGGGATTTTTGACTATGAAACGGAATGCGAAAACTATCATCGCAGGGATGATTGCACTGGCAATTTCACACACCGCTATGGCTGACGATATTAAAGTCGCCGTTGTCGGCGCGATGTCCGGCCCGATTGCCCAGTGGGGCGATATGGAATTTAACGGCGCGCGTCAGGCGATTAAAGACATTAATGTCAAAGGGGGAATTAAGGGCGACAAGCTGGTTGGCGTGGAATATGACGACGCCTGCGACCCGAAACAAGCCGTTGCGGTCGCCAACAAAATCGTTAACGACGGCATTAAATACGTTATTGGTCATCTGTGTTCTTCCTCTACCCAGCCAGCGTCGGATATCTACGAAGACGAAGGTATTCTGATGATCTCGCCGGGAGCGACCAACCCGGAGCTGACCCAACGCGGTTATCAACACATTATGCGTACTGCCGGGCTGGACTCTTCCCAGGGGCCTACGGCGGCAAAATACATTCTTGAGACGGTGAAGCCCCAGCGCATCGCCATCATTCACGACAAACAACAGTATGGCGAAGGGCTGGCGCGTTCGGTGCAGGACGGGCTGAAAGCGGCTAACGCCAACGTCGTCTTCTTCGACGGTATTACCGCCGGGGAGAAAGATTTCTCCGCGCTGATCGCCCGCCTGAAAAAAGAAAATATCGACTTCGTTTACTACGGCGGTTACTACCCGGAAATGGGGCAGATGCTGCGCCAAGCCCGTTCCGTTGGCCTGAAAACCCAGTTTATGGGGCCGGAAGGTGTCGGTAACGCATCGCTGTCGAACATTGCCGGTGATGCCGCCGAAGGCATGTTGGTCACTATGCCAAAACGCTATGACCAGGATCCGGCAAACCAGGGCATCGTTGATGCGCTGAAAGCAGACAAGAAAGATCCGTCCGGGCCTTATGTCTGGATCACTTACGCGGCAGTGCAATCTCTGGCAACTGCCCTTGAGCGTACCGGCAGCGATGAGCCGCTGGCGCTGGTGAAAGATTTAAAAGCTAACGGTGCAAACACCGTGATTGGGCCGCTGAACTGGGATGAAAAAGGCGATCTTAAGGGATTTGATTTTGGTGTCTTCCAGTGGCACGCCGACGGTTCATCCACGGCAGCCAAGTGATCATCCCACCGCCCGTAAAATGCGGGCGGGTTTAGAAAGGTTACCTTATGTCTGAGCAGTTTTTGTATTTCTTGCAGCAGATGTTTAACGGCGTCACGCTGGGCAGTACCTACGCGCTGATAGCCATCGGCTACACCATGGTTTACGGCATTATCGGCATGATCAACTTCGCCCACGGCGAGGTTTATATGATTGGCAGCTACGTCTCATTTATGATCATCGCCGCGCTGATGATGATGGGCATTGATACCGGCTGGCTGCTGGTGGCGGCGGGATTCGTCGGCGCAATCGTCATCGCCAGCGCCTACGGCTGGAGTATCGAACGGGTAGCTTACCGCCCGGTGCGTAACTCTAAGCGCCTGATTGCGCTTATTTCCGCAATCGGTATGTCCATCTTCCTGCAAAACTACGTCAGCCTGACCGAAGGTTCGCGCGACGTGGCGCTGCCGAGCCTGTTTAACGGTCAGTGGGTGGTGGGCCATAGCGAAAACTTCTCTGCCTCTATTACCACCATGCAGGCGGTGATCTGGATTGTCACCTTCCTCGCCATGCTGGCGCTGACGATTTTCATTCGCTATTCCCGTATGGGGCGCGCCTGTCGTGCCTGCGCGGAAGATCTGAAAATGGCGAGCCTGCTTGGCATCAACACCGACCGGGTGATTGCTTTGACCTTTGTTATTGGCGCGGCGATGGCGGCAGTGGCTGGCGTACTGCTCGGTCAGTTCTACTGCGTCATTAACCCCTATATCGGCTTTATGGCCGGGATGAAAGCCTTTACCGCTGCGGTGCTCGGTGGGATTGGCAGCATTCCAGGGGCGATGATTGGCGGGCTGATCCTGGGGATTGCGGAGGCGCTCTCTTCTGCCTATCTGAGTACGGAATATAAAGATGTGGTCTCATTCGCCCTGCTGATTCTGGTGCTGCTGGTGATGCCGACCGGTATTCTGGGTCGCCCGGAGGTAGAGAAAGTATGAAACCGATGCATATTGCAATGGCACTGCTCTCTGCCGCGATGTTCTTTGTCCTGGCGGGCGTCTTTATGGGCGTACAACTGGAGCTGGATGGCACCAAACTGGTGGTCGACACGGCTTCAGACATCCGTTGGCAGTGGATGTTTATCGGCACGGCGGTGGTCTTTTTCTTCCAGCTTTTGCGACCGGCTTTCCAGAAAGGGTTGAAAAGCGTTTCCGGGCCGAAGTTTATTCTGCCCGCGATTGATGGGTCCACGGTGAAGCAAAAGCTGTTCCTCGTGGCGCTGCTGGTGCTTGTGGTGGCGTGGCCGTTTATGGTGTCACGTGGGACGGTGGATATCGCCACTCTGACCATGATCTACATTATCCTCGGTCTCGGGCTGAATGTGGTTGTTGGTCTTTCTGGTCTGCTGGTGCTGGGGTACGGCGGTTTTTACGCCATCGGCGCTTACACTTTTGCGCTGCTCAATCACTATTACGGTCTGGGGTTCTGGACCTGTTTGCCGATTGCCGGACTGATGGCAGCGGCGGCGGGTTTCCTGCTCGGTTTTCCGGTGCTGCGTCTGCGCGGTGACTATCTGGCGATCGTTACCCTTGGTTTCGGCGAAATTGTGCGCATATTGCTGCTCAATAACACTGAAATCACCGGCGGCCCGAACGGAATCAGTCAGATCCCGAAACCGACACTCTTCGGACTCGAGTTCAGCCGTACCGCTCGTGAAGGCGGCTGGGACACGTTCAGTAATTTCTTTGGCCTGAAATACGATCCGTCCGATCGCGTTATCTTCCTCTACCTGGTGGCGTTGCTGCTGGTGGTGTTAAGCCTGTTTGTCATTAACCGCCTGCTGCGGATGCCGCTGGGCCGCGCGTGGGAAGCGTTGCGTGAAGACGAGATCGCCTGTCGTTCGCTGGGCTTAAGCCCGCGCCGTATCAAGCTGACTGCTTTTACCATCAGCGCCGCATTTGCCGGTTTTGCCGGAACGCTGTTTGCGGCGCGTCAGGGCTTTGTCAGCCCGGAATCCTTCACCTTTGCTGAATCGGCCTTTGTGCTGGCGATAGTGGTGCTCGGCGGTATGGGCTCGCAATTTGCAGTGATTCTGGCGGCTGTTCTGCTGG
Organism: Shigella sp. FJ200513; assembly: GCF_040495915.1. Taxonomy (NCBI): domain Bacteria; kingdom Pseudomonadati; phylum Pseudomonadota; class Gammaproteobacteria; order Enterobacterales; family Enterobacteriaceae; genus Shigella; species Shigella sp. FJ200513. The sequence continues at coordinate 39,940 of NZ_JBDYCV010000009.1, forward strand.
TGGTGTCGCGCGAATTGATGCGTGATTTCAACGAATACAGCATGTTAATGCTCGGTGGTTTGATGGTGCTGATGATGATCTGGCGTCCGCAGGGTTTGCTGCCCATGACGCGCCCGCAACTGAAGCTGAAAAACGGCGCAGCGAAAGGAGAGCAGGCATGAGTCAGCCATTATTATCTGTTAACGGTCTGATGATGCGCTTCGGCGGCCTGCTGGCGGTGAACAACGTCAATCTTGAACTGTACCCGCAGGAAATCGTCTCGTTAATCGGCCCTAACGGTGCCGGAAAAACCACGGTTTTTAACTGCCTGACCGGTTTCTACAAACCCACCGGCGGCACCATTTTACTGCGCGATCAGCATCTTGAAGGTTTACCGGGGCAGCAAATTGCTCGCATGGGCGTGGTGCGCACCTTCCAGCATGTGCGTCTGTTCCGTGAAATGACGGTAATTGAAAACCTGCTGGTGGCGCAGCATCAGCAACTGAAAACCGGGCTGTTCTCTGGCCTGTTGAAAACGCCTTCTTTCCGTCGCGCCCAGAGCGAAGCGCTCGACCGCGCCGCCACCTGGCTTGAGCGCATTGGTTTGCTGGAACACGCCAACCGTCAGGCGAGTAACCTGGCCTATGGTGACCAACGCCGTCTGGAGATTGCCCGCTGCATGGTGACGCAGCCGGAGATTTTAATGCTCGACGAACCGGCGGCAGGTCTTAACCCAAAAGAAACCAAAGAGCTGGATGAGCTGATTGCCGAACTGCGCAATCATCACAACACCACTATTTTGTTGATTGAACACGATATGAAGCTGGTGATGGGGATTTCAGACCGAATTTATGTGGTCAATCAGGGGACGCCACTGGCAAACGGTACGCCGGAGCAAATCCGTAATAACCCGGACGTGATCCGTGCCTATTTAGGTGAGGCATAAGATGGAAAAAGTCATGTTGTCCTTTGACAAAGTCAGCGCCCACTACGGCAAAATCCAGGCGCTGCATGAGGTGAGCCTGCATATCAATCAGGGCGAGATTGTCACTCTCATTGGCGCGAACGGGGCGGGGAAAACCACCTTGCTCGGCACGTTATGCGGCGATCCGCGCGCCACCAGCGGGCGAATTGTGTTTGATGATAAAGACATTACCGACTGGCAGACGGCGAAAATCATGCGCGAAGCGGTAGCGATTGTCCCGGAAGGGCGTCGCGTCTTCTCGCGGATGACGGTGGAAGAGAACCTGGCGATGGGCGGCTTCTTTGCCGAACGTGACCAGTTTCAGGAGCGCATAAAGTGGGTGTATGAACTGTTTCCACGTCTGCATGAGCGCCGTGTTCAGCGGGCGGGCACCATGTCCGGCGGTGAACAGCAGATGCTGGCGATTGGTCGCGCGCTGATGAGCAATCCGCGTTTGTTGTTACTTGATGAGCCATCGCTCGGTCTTGCGCCGATTATCATCCAGCAAATTTTCGACACCATCGAGCAGCTGCGCGAGCAGGGGATGACTATCTTCCTCGTCGAGCAGAACGCCAACCAGGCGCTAAAGCTGGCGGATCGCGGCTACGTGCTGGAAAACGGCCATGTGGTGCTCTCCGATACCGGCGACGCGCTGCTGGCGAACGAAGCAGTGAGAAGTGCGTATTTAGGCGGGTAATAACACGTTGATTGATAAGGAGTCAAAAGACTCCTTTGAGACAGGTGACAAATGCAAAATTGCCTGATGCGCTGCGCTTATCAGGCCTACTGGGTGAGTTGCAATATATTGAATTTGCACGATCTTGTAGGCCGGATAAGGCGTTTACGCCGCATCCGGCATGAAACGATGAGTAATCTGTAGAGTTTGATTCAGACCTTCTATTTTTCCGCTTATCCGTGCCCCATCTCCCATTTTCCCTCACCCACGCCGTCACCGCCTTGTCATCTTTCTGACACCTTACTATCTTACAAATGTAACAAAAAAGTTATTTTTCTGTAATTCGAGCATGTCATGTTACCCCGCGAGCATAAAACGCGTGAATTCGCGCATTCGGTACAACAAGAGAGATAAACGATGAAACCGTTACATTATACAGCTTCAGCACTGGCGCTCGGACTGGCGTTAATGGGGAATGCACAGGCAGTGACGACCATTCCGTTCTGGCATTCTATGGAAGGGGAACTGGGTAAAGAGGTGGATTCTCTGGCCCAACGTTTTAACGCCGAAAATCCGGATTACAAAATTGTACCGACCTATAAAGGCAACTACGAACAGAATTTAAGCGCGGGGATTGCCGTATTTCGTACCGGCAACGCTCCGGCTATTTTGCAGGTTTATGAAGTTGGCACCGCCACCATGATGGCGTCGAAAGCCATTAAACCGGTGTATGACGTGTTTAAAGAGGCAGGGATTCAGTTCGATGAGTCGCAGTTTGTGCCGACGGTTTCCGGTTACTACTCCGACAGCAAAACCGGCCACTTACTCTCCCAGCCGTTCAACAGCTCGACTTCCGTTCTCTATTACAACAAAGACGCCTTCAAGAAAGCGGGGTTAGACCCGGAACAGCCGCCGAAAACCTGGCAGGATCTGGCGGACTATTCCGCAAAACTGAAAGCCTCCGGTATTAAGTGCGGCTACGCCAGCGGCTGGCAGGGCTGGATCCAACTGGAAAACTTTAGCGCCTGGAACGGTCTGCCGTTTGCCAGCAAAAACAACGGCTTTGACGGCACGGACGCGGTGCTGGAGTTCAACAAGCCGGAGCAGGTGAAACACATCGCCATGCTCGAGGAGATGAACAAGAAGGGCGACTTCAGCTACGTCGGTCGTAAGGATGAATCCACCGAGAAGTTCTATAACGGTGATTGCGCGATGACCACCGCCTCTTCCGGTTCTCTTGCCAACATTCGCGAGTACGCCAAATTTAACTACGGCGTAGGTATGATGCCTTACGACGCCGATGCGAAAGATGCGCCACAAAACGCCATTATCGGCGGAGCCAGCCTGTGGGTGATGCAGGGCAAAGATAAAGAAACGTATACCGGCGTGGCGAAGTTTCTCGACTTCCTCGCGAAGCCAGAAAACGCTGCTGAGTGGCATCAGAAAACCGGTTATCTGCCAATTACCAAAGCGGCGTATGACCTGACCCGTGAGCAGGGCTTTTACGAGAAAAACCCAGGTGCGGATACCGCGACGCGTCAGATGCTGAACAAGCCGCCGTTGCCGTTCACCAAAGGGCTTCGTCTGGGCAACATGCCGCAGATCCGCGTGATTGTGGATGAAGAGCTTGAGAGCGTGTGGACCGGTAAGAAGACGCCACAGCAGGCGCTGGATACCGCAGTTGAGCGTGGGAACCAGTTACTGCGCCGCTTTGAGAAATCGACGAAGTCTTAATCAGTGTAATGCCGGATGCGTTTCGCTTATCTGACCTGGCATCGCGTGTAGGCCGGATAAGCGAAGCGCATCCGGCACAGTTCAGGAATTAACCGTAATGTCATCATCCCGTCCGGTGTTCCGCTCGCGCTGGCTGCCTTATCTGCTGGTCGCGCCGCAGCTCATCATCACCGTTATCTTTTTTATCTGGCCTGCGGGCGAAGCGTTGTGGTACTCGCTACAAAGCGTCGATCCGTTTGGTTTCTCCAGCCAGTTTGTCGGTCTGGATAACTTCGTCACGCTGTTTCATGACAGCTATTATCTCGACTCCTTCTGGACGACGATAAAATTCAGCACCTTTGTCACCGTCAGCGGTTTGCTGGTATCGCTGTTCTTTGCGGCGCTGGTGGAGTACATCGTGCGCGGCAGTCGTTTCTACCAAACCTTAATGTTGCTGCCGTATGCCGTGGCTCCCGCCGTTGCCGCCGTATTGTGGATCTTCCTGTTTAACCCCGGTCGCGGGCTGATCACCCATTTTCTCGCTGAGTTCGGCTACGACTGGAACCACGCGCAAAATAGCGGTCAGGCGATGTTTCTGGTGGTGTTTGCCTCGGTGTGGAAGCAAATCAGCTACAACTTTCTGTTCTTCTATGCCGCGCTGCAATCCATTCCCCGTTCGTTGATCGAAGCCGCAGCCATCGACGGTGCAGGGCCGATTCGCCGCTTCTTTAAGATTGCGCTGCCGCTTATCGCCCCGGTGAGTTTCTTCCTGCTGGTAGTGAACCTGGTGTATGCCTTCTTCGACACCTTCCCGGTGATCGACGCCGCCACGTCCGGCGGGCCGGTTCAGGCCACCACGACGCTGATTTATAAGATCTACCGCGAAGGTTTTACCGGACTGGATCTGGCTTCGTCTGCCGCACAGTCGATGGTGCTGATGTTCCTCGTCATCGTGCTGACGGTGGTGCAGTTCCGCTATGTTGAAAGCAAGGTGCGTTACCAATGATTGAGAACCGTCCGTGGCTGACGATATTCAGCCATACCATGCTGATCCTCGGGATCGCGGTGATCCTCTTCCCGCTGTACGTGGCGTTTGTCGCGGCGACGCTGGATAAACAGGCCGTCTACGCCGCGCCGATGACGCTCATCCCCGGCACGCATCTGCTGGAAAACATCCACAACATCTGGGTGAACGGGGTAGGCACAAATAGCGCGCCGTTCTGGCGGATGTTGCTTAACAGCTTTGTGATGGCGTTCAGCATTACGCTCGGCAAAATTACTGTCTCGATGCTCTCGGCATTTGCCATTGTCTGGTTTCGTTTTCCGCTACGTAACCTCTTCTTCTGGATGATTTTTATCACCCTGATGCTGCCGGTTGAAGTACGTATCTTCCCGACGGTGGAAGTCATCGCCAACCTGAAGATGCTCGACAGCTACGCCGGTTTAACGCTGCCGCTGATGGCCTCGGCGACCGCCACGTTTCTGTTTCGCCAGTTCTTTATGACGCTGCCGGATGAACTGGTGGAAGCGGCGCGGATCGACGGTGCGTCACCAATGCGCTTCTTTTGCGACATCGTTTTTCCGCTCTCCAAAACTAATCTGGCGGCGCTGTTTGTGATCACCTTTATTTACGGCTGGAACCAGTATTTGTGGCCGTTGTTGATTATTACCGACGTGGATCTCGGCACCACCGTGGCAGGGATCAAAGGGATGATCGCCACTGGCGAAGGCACCACGGAATGGAACTCAGTGATGGCGGCGATGTTGTTAACCCTGATCCCACCAGTAGTGATTGTTTTAGTGATGCAGCGTGCCTTCGTGCGCGGCCTGGTCGATAGTGAGAAATAAGATGGCAGGACTGAAATTACAGGCAGTAACCAAAAGCTGGGATGGCAAAACCTAGGTCATTAAACCGCTGACCCTTGATGTGGCGGATGGCGAATTTATCGTGATGGTCGGGCCGTCTGGCTGCGGGAAATCGACGCTGCTGCGTATGGTTGCCGGGCTGGAGAGGGTGACCGAAGGCGATATCTGGATCAACGACCAGCGCGTGACCGAAATGGAGCCGAAAGATCGCGGGATTGCGATGGTGTTCCAGAATTACGCGCTTTATCCGCATATGAGCGTCGAAGAAAACATGGCGTGGGGGCTGAAAATTCGCGGCATGGGCAAGCAGCAAATAGCCGAGCGCGTTAAAGAAGCGGCGCGCATTCTGGAGCTGGACGGTCTGCTCAAACGTCGCCCGCGCGAGCTTTCCGGCGGTCAGCGCCAGCGTGTGGCGATGGGACGCGCGATTGTGCGCGATCCGGCGGTGTTCTTGTTTGATGAGCCACTCTCTAACCTCGATGCCAAGCTGCGCGTACAGATGCGTCTTGAACTGCAACAGCTGCACCGTCGCCTGAAAACGACTTCACTCTACGTTACTCACGATCAGGTTGAGGCGATGACGCTCGCCCAGCGAGTAATGGTGATGAACGGCGGCGTTGCCGAACAGATTGGCACGCCGGTGGAAGTCTACGAAAAGCCCGCCAGCCTGTTTGTGGCGAGTTTTATCGGCAGCCCGGCGATGAACCTGCTGACAGGCCGCATGAATAATGAAGGCACGCATTTCGAACTGGACGGCGGTATCGTGCTACCGCTAAACGGTGGCTACCGTCAGTATGCCGGGCGTAAAATGACCCTCGGCATTCGCCCGGAACATATTGCGCTAAGCTCGCAAGCAGAAGCTGGTGGTGCGACTGGCGCATCAGGAGCGCCCGACGGCAGGCAGCACGCTGTGGCTGCATCTGGCGGAAAATCAGCTGCATCTTTTTGATGGTGAAACAGGACAACGAGTATGAGTAACTGGCCTTATCCCCGCATCGTCGCTCATCGTGGCGGCGGTAAGCTGGCCCCGGAAAACACCCTGGCGGCAATCGACGTCGGGGCAAAATACGGTCATAAGATGATCGAATTTGACGCGAAGTTATCGAAAGATGGCGAGATCTTCCTGCTCCATGACGACAATCTCGAACGCACCAGCAACGGCTGGGGCGTCGCGGGTGAACTGAACTGGCAGGATTTACTGCGCGTGGATGCGGGCAGTTGGTACAGCAAAGCGTTTAAAGGTGAGCCGCTGCCGTTGCTTTCGCAGGTGGCGGAACGCTGTCGCGAACACGGGATGATGGCGAATATCGAAATCAAACCCACCACTGGCACTGGACCATTAACGGGCAAAATGGTGGCGCTGGCGGCACGCCAACTGTGGGCCGGTATGACGCCGCCGCTGCTGTCATCGTTTGAGATTGATGCTTTAGAAGCTGCACAACAGGCGGCACCGGAACTGCCGCGTGGTTTATTGCTTGATGAGTGGCGCGACGACTGGCGCGAACTGACCGCGCGGCTGGGCTGCGTCTCTATTCATCTCAATCATAAGTTACTCGATAAAGCGCGAGTGATGCAGTTGAAAGACGCCGGATTACGGATTCTGGTTTATACCGTCAATAAACCCCAGCACGCGGCAGAGTTGCTGCGCTGGGGCGTGGATTGCATCTGTACCGATGCGATTGACGTGATTGGTCCGAACTTTACGGCCCAATAGTTTTCAACGGAATGTCAGGCTGCGGCGTGCTGGGCTGATTCAGCATGTCGCTGTTTCTCCTCTCCGGCAGCATATGCTGCTGATTCAACGAACTATCCGGATTACGGTTGCTGTTTAACATCCCGCCGTTGGTGTTGGGCAGCATTTGCTGCCGGGCGGGATTTCGCTCCCCCGGCTGTGACTGCAACACCCGCTGAGAATTATTGTTTATCTGGTTTTCTAAATGCTGCTGTTGCAACTGAGTTTGCGTTTTCAGTTGCTGATTCAGCATCCCTTTTTGCTGGATTTGCTGAGTCTGCATCTGGGTTTGCATCCGCTGCTGGCTGGGTATCTGATACCCCGGCTGGTTAGGGTTGTTCAGAGTATTAATGGGCTGTGCAAAGCCGACAAACGGCAGGAGTGCCGTAAGAATCAGAAGTCGTTTCATCGCGTATCCTCCTCTGAAGATATCCTTTAAGTTTACTCGCTTCCCGACAAAACGATGATTAATTCAGAGTTATATACCAGGCTTAGCTGGGGTTGCCCCTTAATCTCTGGAGAATAACGATGATAAAACCGACGTTTTTACGCCGGGTGGCCATTGCTGCTCTGCTCTCAGGAAGTTGTTTTAGCGCCGCCGCCGCGCCTCCTGCGCCGCCCGTCTCGTATGGTGTGGAGGAAGATGTCTTCCATCCGGTACGCGCGAAACAGGGAATGGTAGCGTCTGTGGACGCCACTGCCACTCAGGTGGGGGTGGATATCCTCAAGGAGGGCGGGAATGCCGTTGATGCCGCCGTGGCGGTGGGCTACGCGCTGGCGGTAACGCATCCGCAGGCAGGGAATCTGGGCGGTGGTGGTTTTATGTTAATCCGCTCGAAAAATGGCAATACCACGGCTATCGATTTCCGCGAAATGGCACCCGCCAAAGCGACCCGCGATATGTTCCTCGATGATCAGGGCAACCCGGACAGCAAAAAATCACTCACTTCGCATCTGGCTTCCGGCACACCGGGTACGGTAGCAGGTTTCTCGCTGGCGCTGGATAAATACGGCACCATGCCGCTGAACAAAGTCGTGCAGCCCGCGTTTAAACTGGCACGCGATGGTTTTATCGTTAACGACGCGCTGGCTGACGATCTCAAAACCTACGGTAGCGAAGTGTTGCCGAATCACGAAAACAGTAAAGCTATCTTCTGGAAAGAGGGCGAGCCGCTGAAAAAGGGCGACACGCTGGTGCAGGCGAACCTGGCAAAGAGCCTGGAGATGATTGCTGAAAACGGCCCGGACGAATTCTATAAAGGCACGATTGCGGAACAGATCGCCCAGGAGATGCAGAAAAACGGTGGCTTGATCACTAAAGAAGATTTAGCGGCCTATAAAGCGGTCGAACGCACTCCGATAAGCGGCGATTATCGCGGGTATCAGGTTTACTCCATGCCACCGCCATCCTCCGGCGGGATCCATATCGTACAAATCCTCAATATTCTGGAAAACTTCGATATGAAGAAATACGGCTTTGGCAGCGCCGATGCGATGCAAATCATGGCAGAAGCGGAGAAATACGCCTACGCCGACCGCTCGGAATATCTTGGCGACCCGGATTTTGTCAAAGTCCCGTGGCAGGCACTGACCAATAAAGCCTATGCCAAATCCATTGCCGATCAAATTGATATCAAAAAAGCGAAGCCGTCCAGTGAGATTCGCCCTGGCAAGCTTGCGCCTTATGAGAGTAATCAAACTACCCATTACTCTGTAGTGGATAAAGACGGTAACGCGGTGGCGGTGACCTATACGCTGAACACCACCTTCGGTACGGGTATTGTCGCGGGTGAGAGCGGTATTCTGCTTAATAACCAGATGGATGATTTCTCCGCCAAACCGGGCGTACCGAACGTTTACGGGCTGGTGGGCGGTGATGCCAACGCCGTCGGGCCGAACAAACGCCCGCTGTCGTCGATGTCGCCGACCATTGTGGTGAAAGACGGTAAAACCTGGCTGGTTACCGGTAGCCCAGGCGGTAGCCGGATTATCACCACGGTGCTGCAAATGGTGGTGAATAGCATCGATTATGGCATGAACGTCGCCGAAGCGACCAATGCGCCGCGTTTCCACCATCAGTGGTTGCCGGACGAGCTGCGTGTCGAAAAAGGGTTTAGCCCGGATACGCTCAAGCTGCTGGAAGCAAAAGGTCAGAAAGTGGCGCTGAAAGAGGCGATGGGCAGCACACAAAGCATTATGGTTGGGCCGGACGGTGAGTTGTACGGCGCATCCGACCCGCGCTCGGTGGATGATTTAACGGCGGGGTATTAATATCTTAAGCCCTCCCGGTAGGTGAGGGCTTAAATGACAAACTTAGATTGCAAATTCTCTATTTCACCCGCGCCATATAATACGCATCGACATATTCACCATTACGCAATGCGTACTTCTTACCGGTCCCTTCAATCTCAAAGCCGAATTTTTTATAGACCTTAATTGCTGGCGCGTTATCGACAAACACGGTTAGTTCAATGCGATCTACCCGTAACCAGTTGTCGCACATTTCAATCATCTCTCGCATCAGGGCGCTGGCGACGCCGCGGTTCTTCCAACGAGAGTCGACACAGATACCAAAATCGGCAACATGACTGCGGCGTGGGCGCTGTTGCACGTCAATGGTGAGATGGCCCACGACGTCTCCATCAATACAGGCGACGAGTTGCTTGATGCCGGGACGATCGGCGAGTCGCTCCTGCCACATATGATCGGAAGGATGAGGCACCTGTAGTGTGTTGCAATACACCTCCGGCTGGGCGTGAATCTGCCTGATGGCCTCGTAATCCCGTGTTTCTGCGTGGCGTATTACTATCTCACTCATTCCTTTGTCCTCTTTGGGGTAAATGTCCCTTTCAACATCATTGACTTTCAAATGCGAGTCAAATGCATTTTTTTGCAAAAAGTGTTGGACAAGTGCGAATGAGAATGATTATTATTGTATCGCGATCAGGAAGACCCTCGCGGAGAACCTGAAAGCACGACATTGCTCACATTGCTTCCAGTATTACTTAGCCAGCCGGGTGCTGGCTTTTTTTTTGATCTTTCGTTCTCAATTTATCCACGGGAGTGCTTGTGTTCGTTATGCGCACTCCAGTAGGAACCACGTCCGCTTTGCGCTAAGGTGTAAATAACCACCTTAAAAAGGACGAAATCATGGTCATCAACTGCGCCTTTATTGGCTTCGGCAAAAGCACCACCCGTTACCATCTGCCGTATGTACTTAACCGCAAGGATAGCTGGCATGTCGCGCATATTTTTCGTCGCCATGCGAAGCCGGAAGAACAGGCTCCCATTTACTCTCATATCCATTTCACCAGCGATCTCGACGAAGTGCTAAACGATCCCGATGTTAAGTTGGTTGTTGTCTGCACCCATGCGGACAGCCACTTCGAGTACGCGAAGCGCGCGCTGGAAGCCGGGAAAAATGTGCTGGTCGAAAAAACGTTCACTCCGACACTTGCGCAGGCGAAAGAGCTGTTTGCACTGGCGAAAAGCAAAGGGCTGACCGTCACGCCATATCAGAATCGTCGCTTTGATTCCTGCTTCCTGACGGCGAAAAAAGCGATTGAAAGCGGCAAGCTGGGAGAGATTGTCGAAGTGGAAAGCCATTTTGACTATTACCGCCCGGTGGCAGAAACCAAACCTGGACTGCCGCAGGATGGCGCGTTCTATGGCCTTGGTGTGCATACGATGGACCAGATTATTTCTCTGTTCGGTCGCCCGGATCACGTCGCTTATGACATCCGCAGCCTGCGTAATAAAGCCAATCCTGACGACACCTTTGAAGCGCAACTGTTTTATGGCGACCTGAAAGCCATCGTCAAAACCAGCCATCTGGTGAAAATCGATTATCCGAAATTTATCGTTCACGGTAAGAAAGGTTCGTTTATTAAATACGGTATCGACCAGCAGGAAACCAGCCTGAAGGCTAATATTATGCCGGGCGAACCGGGATTCGCAGCGGATGATTCGGTCGGTGTGCTGGAGTATGTCAATGACGAGGGTGTGACGGTCAGAGAAGAGATGAAGCCGGAGATGGGCGATTACGGGCGTGTTTATGATGCGTTGTATCAAACCATCACCCACGGTGCGCCAAATTACGTCAAGGAATCTGAAGTTCTTACCAATCTGGAAATCCTTGAACGCGGATTTGAGCAAGCCTCTCCCTCCACAGTGACTCTCGCGAATTAAGTTTGATGGCCCCTCGAATAGTTCAATTTTTTTGAACAGAGGGGGCAATTTTCACCCTCTATCATCCCAGGCAGATCGGGTCCACACTAAGCCCATCGAAATCATTCAGGGGGCGAATACAAATGATCTACTTACGCAAAGCAAATGAACGTGGTCATGCAAATCATGGCTGGCTGGACTCCTGGCATACTTTCTCTTGTGCCAACTATTACGATCCGAACTTTATGGGCTTCTCCGCGCTGCGCGTGATTAACGACGACGTGATTGAAGTAGGGCAGGGCTTCGGCACTCACCCGCATAAAGATATGGAAATTTTGACCTACGTGCTGGAAGGTACTGTTGAGCATCAGGACAGCATGGGCAATAAAGAGCAGGTTCCGGCGGGTGAGTTCCAGATTATGAGTGCGGGTACGGGTATTCGTCACTCAGAGTACAACCCAAGCAGCACCGAGCGTCTGCATCTGTATCAGATCTGGATCATGCCTGAAGAAAATGGCATTACGCCGCGTTATGAACAGCGTCGCTTCGATGCCGTGCAGGGCAAACAGCTGGTGCTCTCGCCGGATGCGCGAGATGGTTCGCTGAAAGTGCATCAGGATATGGAACTGTATCGTTGGGCGTTGCTGAAAGATGAGCAGTCGGTGCATCAGATTGCCGCTGAACGCCGCGTCTGGATTCAGGTGGTAAAAGGCAATGTTACCATTAACGGCGTGAAAGCCTCGACCAGCGATGGTCTGGCAATCTGGGATGAGCAGGCAATCTCCATCCATGCGGATAGCGACAGCGAAGTGTTACTGTTCGATCTGCCGCCGGTTTAAAACTCAACGGCATCTTTGAAGCCTGCCTTTTTGCAGGCTTCCTCGCTCGCTCCGGTCGCGTGCTGATGCACGCTTCCGGGGTTTTGCCGCGTCGTTAGCACAATGCGATGCAATTGATTTAGTGTATATCTAATAATTGTAAACAAGCACTGTTTTCCCCGGGAAGGTTCTGATGCGTCCGTGTTAAACTAAGAGAATCTATCTCTTTTGTACCTTCAGGACGATGAAAAAGAAAAGACCCGTACTTCAGGATGTGGCTGACCGTGTAGGCGTGACCAAAATGACGGTCAGCCGTTTTTTACGCAACCCGGAGCAGGTTTCCGTCGCTCTACGCGGCAAGATTGCCGCCGCTCTTGATGAACTGGGCTATATTCCCAATCGTGCGCCCGATATCCTCTCTAACGCTACCAGCCGGGCGATTGGCGTCCTGTTACCTTCTCTCACCAACCAGGTTTTCGCGGAAGTATTACGCGGAATCGAAAGCGTCACCGACGCGCACGGTTATCAGACCATGCTGGCGCACTACGGTTATAAACCGGAAATGGAGCAAGAACGTCTCGAATCCATGCTCTCCTGGAATATCGACGGCCTGATCCTCACCGAACGTACCCACACGCCGCGCACCTTAAAGATGATTGAAGTGGCGGGGATCCCGGTGGTGGAGTTGATGGACAGCCAGTCGCCGTGCCTCGATATCGCCGTCGGTTTTGATAACTTTGAAGCGGCACGCCAGATGACTACCGCCATTATTGCTCGTGGGCATCGCCACATTGCCTATCTCGGCGCACGTCTCGACGAACGTACTATCATCAAACAGAAGGGATACGAACAGGCGATGCTGGATGCAGGCCTGGTGCCATATAGCGTGATGGTTGAGCAATCTTCTTCTTACTCTTCCGGTATTGAACTGATTCGCCAGGCGCGGCGGGAATATCCGCAGCTGGATGGCGTGTTCTGTACTAATGATGATCTGGCGGTCGGCGCGGCGTTTGAATGTCAGCGTCTGGGGTTAAAAGTTCCTGACGATATGGCGATTGCCGGTTTCCACGGTCATGACATTGGTCAGGTGATGGAGCCACGACTTGCGAGCGTGCTGACGCCGCGTGAGCGGATGGGCAGTATTGGCGCTGAACGCCTGCTGGCGCGTATTCGTGGCGAATCTGTGACACCGAAAATGTTAGATTTAGGTTTCACCTTGTCACCGGGCGGATCTATTTAAGCCCACAAATTTGAAGTAGCTCACACTTATACACTTAAGGCACGGATGGATATTGCTTCTGATATTGTCCGGCTGGACAATGTTGCCGATAACAGTTACCCGTAACATTTTTAATTCTTGTATTGTGGGGGCACCACTTTGAGCACGACTAACCATGATCACCACATTTACGTCTTGATGGGCGTATCGGGCAGCGGCAAATCTGCGGTCGCCAGTGAAGTGGCGCATCAACTTCATGCCGCGTTTCTTGATGGCGATTTCCTCCATCCACGGCGCAATATCGAAAAAATGGCGTCTGGCGAACCGCTGAATGACGACGATCGCAAACCCTGGTTGCAGGCGCTGAACGACTCCGCGTTTGCTATGCAGCGCACCAATAAAGTGTCGCTGATCGCCTGTTCTGCACTGAAAAAGCACTATCGCGACTTGCTGCGTGAAGGTAATCCGAATCTCTCTTTCATCTACCTGAAAGGCGATTTTGATGTGATTGAAAGTCGCCTGAAAGCGCGCAAAGGCCATTTCTTTAAAACCCAAATGTTGGTGACGCAGTTTGAAACGCTGCAGGAGCCGGGTGCGGACGAAACCGATGTACTGGTGGTGGATATCGATCAACCGCTGGAAGGTGTTGTGGCAAGCACCATTGAGGTTATTAAAAAAGGCAAATAAGTAGTGACTACATTAACGCTTGTTTTAACAGCAGTAGGGTCTGTTTTACTGCTGCTGTTTTTAGTCATGAAGGCGCGTATGCACGCTTTCCTGGCTTTGATGGTGGTGTCCATGGGGGCTGGCCTTTTTTCCGGTATGCCGCTCGATAAAATCGCAGCGACGATGGAAAAAGGGATGGGAGGCACCCTCGGCTTCCTGGCGGTGGTTGTCGCCCTGGGAGCTATGTTTGGCAAGATCTTATATGAAACCGGCGCAGTCGATCAGATTGCCGTCAAAATGCTCAAATCCTTCGGTCACAGCCGCGCGCATTATGCCATCGGCCTTGCGGGGCTGGTCTGTGCGCTACCGCTGTTCTTTGAAGTGGCGATTGTTCTGCTGATTAGCGTTGCTTTCTCAATGGCGCGCCACACCGGTACGAACCTGGTGAAGCTGGTAATCCCATTATTCGCAGGCGTGGCGGCCGCGGCAGCGTTCCTGGTGCCTGGGCCAGCGCCAATGCTGCTGGCATCGCAGATGAATGCCGACTTTGGCTGGATGATCCTGATTGGCCTGTGTGCGGCAATTCCGGGAATGATTATTGCCGGGCCGCTGTGGGGTAACTTCATCAGCCGTTACGTTGAGCTGCATATTCCTGACGACATCAGCGAACCGCATCTCGGCGAAGGTAAAATGCCATCTTTCGGATTCAGCCTGTCGCTGATCCTGTTGCCGCTGGTGCTGGTGGGGCTGAAAACCATTGCCGCGCGTTTTGTGCCAGAAGGCTCTACCGCTTACGAATGGTTCGAGTTTATTGGTCATCCGTTTACCGCGATTCTGGTTGCTTGTCTGGTAGCGATTTATGGCCTGGCAATGCGTCAGGGCATGCCAAAAGACAAAGTGATGGAGATTTGCGGTCACGCGCTGCAACCGGCGGGGATCATTCTGCTGGTGATTGGTGCAGGCGGCGTGTTCAAACAGGTGCTGGTTGACTCTGGCGTAGGTCCGGCACTGGGCGAAGCGTTAACCGGCATGGGCCTGCCGATTGCTATCACCTGCTTCGTGCTGGCTGCTGCAGTGCGCATCATTCAGGGGGCTGCCACCGTAGCCTGTTTAACGGCGGTGGGACTGGTGATGCCAGTCATTGAACAACTGAACTACTCTGGTGCGCAAATGGCGGCACTGTCGATTTGTATCGCTGGTGGTTCGATTGTTGTCAGCCACGTTAACGACGCTGGTTTCTGGTTGTTCGGTAAATTTACCGGCGCGACCGAAGCCGAAACGCTGAAAACCTGGACCATGATGGAAACCATCCTCGGCACTGTTGGTGCCATCGTTGGGATGATTGCGTTCCAGCTGTTGAGTTAAGTTTGTTCGCCCGGTAGTTGTGACGCTACCGGGCTCTTTTCGAAAAACTCTCCTCGTTACCCCTTCATCCACATTCGAATGCCGTCGAGGAACATCTGAGTTGCCATCATCACCAGAATCAATCCCATCAGGCGTTCAAGTGCGTTCACCCCTTTCTCGCCCAGCAGACGTAAAAATAGCGAAGACTGTAGCAGGATGACAAAGGTGCCGCCCCAGGCCAGCAGCAGAGCAATCACCAGATGTCCCATCTGATTCGGGTACTGATGAGACAACAACATCAGCGTGGCGAGAATAGTCGGCCCGGCGACTAACGGAATTGCCAACGGCACGATAAATGGCTCTTCACCTGCCGGAAGCCCGCTGCTATTTCCTGAAGCGCTGGGGAAAATCATCTTAATGGCGATTAGAAACAGAATGATGCCGCCAGAAATGGAGACGGTTTCTGCTCGCAGGCTGAGAAATGCCAGAATTTTCTCACCCGCAAACAGGAACACCAGCATCACCAGGAGAGCAATAAGCAACTCTCGCACCATGATTGCCCGCCGTCTTTTCGGTTCAGTATGTTTCAGTACGGACATGAAAATAGGCAGGTTTCCGAGCGGATCCATAATCAGGATCAATAAAACTGCTGCAGAAATGATTTCATTCATAACTCAAATTCCCTGATAATTGCCGCGGACTTTCTGCGTGCTAACAAAGCAGGATAAGTCGCATTACTGATGGCTTCGCTATCATTGATTAATTTCACTTGCGACTTTGGCAGCTTTTTGTATGGTGAAAGATGTGCCAAGAGGAGACCGGCACATTTATACAGCACACATCTTTGCAGGAAAAAACGCTTATGAAAAATGTTGGTTTTATCGGCTGGCGCGGTATGGTCGGCTCCGTTCTCATGCAACGCATGGTTGAAGAGCGCGACTTCGACGCCATTCGCCCTGTCTTCTTTTCTACTTCTCAGCTTGGCCAGGCTGCGCCGTCTTTTGGCGGAACCACTGGCACACTTCAGGATGCCTTTGATCTAGAGGCGCTAAAGGCCCTCGATATCATTGTGACCTGTCAGGGCGGCGATTATACCAACGAAATCTATCCAAAGCTTCGTGAAAGCGGATGGCAAGGTTACTGGATTGACGCAGCATCGTCTCTGCGCATGAAAGATGACGCCATCATCATTCTTGACCCCGTCAATCAGGACGTCATTACCGACGGATTAAATAATGGCATCAGGACTTTTGTTGGCGGTAACTGTACCGTAAGCCTGATGTTGATGTCGTTGGGTGGTTTATTCGCCAATGATCTTGTTGATTGGGTGTCCGTTGCAACCTACCAGGCCGCTTCCGGCGGTGGTGCGCGACATATGCGTGAGTTATTAACCCAGATGGGCCATCTGTATGGCCATGTGGCAGATGAACTCGCGACCCCGTCCTCTGCTATTCTCGATATCGAACGCAAAGTCACAACCTTAACCCGTAGCGGTGAGCTGCCGGTGGATAACTTTGGCGTGCCGCTGGCGGGTAGCCTGATTCCGTGGATCGACAAACAGCTCGATAACGGTCAGAGCCGCGAAGAGTGGAAAGGGCAGGCGGAAACCAACAAGATCCTCAACACATCTTCCGTAATTCCGGTAGATGGTTTATGTGTGCGTGTCGGGGCATTGCGCTGCCACAGCCAGGCATTCACTATTAAATTGAAAAAAGATGTGTCTATTCCGACCGTCGAAGAACTGCTGGCTGCGCACAATCCGTGGGCGAAAGTCGTTCCGAACGATCGGGAAATCACTATGCGTGAGCTAACCCCAGCTGCCGTTACCGGCACGCTGACCACGCCGGTAGGCCGCCTGCGTAAGCTGAATATGGGACCAGAGTTCCTGTCAGCCTTTACCGTGGGCGACCAGCTGCTGTGGGGGGCCGCGGAGCCGCTGCGTCGGATGCTTCGTCAACTGGCGTAATCTTTATTCATTAAATCTGGGGCGCGATGCCGCCCCTGTTAGTGCGTAATACAGGAGTAAGCGCAGATGTTTCATGATTTACCGGGAGTTAAATAGAGCATTGGCTATTCTTTAAGGGTGGCTGAATACATGAGTATTCACAGCCTTACCTGAAGTGAGGACGACGCAGAGAGGATGCACAGAGTGCTGCGCCGTTCAGGTCAAAAAAATGTCACAACCAGAAGTCAAAAATCCAATTGGATGGGGTGACACAATAAAACAGGAAGACAAGCATGTCCGATCGTATCGATAGAGACGTGATTAACGCGCTAATTGCAGGCCATTTTGCGGATCCTTTTTCCGTACTGGGAATGCATAAAACCACCGCGGGACTGGAAGTCCGTGCCCTTTTACCCGACGCTACCGATGTGTGGGTGATTGAACCGAAAACCGGGCGCAAACTCGCAAAACTGGAGTGTCTCGACTCACGGGGATTCTTTAGCGGCGTCATTCCGCGACGTAAGAATTTTTTCCGCTATCAGTTGGCTGTTGTCTGGCATGGTCAGCAAAACCTGATTGATGATCCTTACCGTTTTGGTCCGCTAATCCAGGAAATGGATGCCTGGCTATTATCTGAAGGTACTCACCTGCGCCCGTATGAAACCTTAGGCGCGCATGCAGATACTATGGATGGCGTCACAGGTACGCGTTTCTCTGTCTGGGCTCCAAACGCCCGTCGGGTCTCGGTGGTTGGGCAATTCAACTACTGGGACGGTCGCCGTCACCCGATGCGCCTGCGTAAAGAGAGCGGCATCTGGGAACTGTTTATCCCTGGGGCGCATAACGGTCAGCTCTATAAATACGAGATGATTGATGCCAATGGCAACTTGCGTCTGAAGTCCGACCCTTATGCCTTCGAAGCGCAAATGCGCCCGGAAACCGCGTCTCTTATTTGCGGGCTGCCGGAAAAGGTTGTACAGACTGAAGAGCGCAAAAAAGCGAATCAGTTTGATGCGCCAATCTCTATTTATGAAGTTCACCTGGGTTCCTGGCGTCGCCACACCGACAACAATTTCTGGTTGAGCTACCGCGAGCTGGCCGATCAACTGGTGCCTTATGCTAAATGGATGGGCTTTACCCACCTCGAACTACTGCCCATTAACGAGCATCCCTTCGATGGCAGTTGGGGTTATCAGCCAACCGGCCTGTATGCACCAACCCGCCGTTTTGGTACTCGCGACGACTTCCGTTATTTCATTGATGCCGCACACGCAGCTGGTCTGAACGTGATTCTCGACTGGGTGCCAGGCCACTTCCCGACTGATGACTTTGCGCTTGCCGAATTTGATGGCACGAACTTGTATGAACACAGCGATCCGCGTGAAGGCTATCATCAGGACTGGAACACGCTGATCTACAACTATGGTCGCCGTGAAGTCAGTAACTTCCTCGTCGGTAACGCGCTTTACTGGATTGAACGTTTTGGTATTGATGCGCTGCGCGTCGATGCGGTGGCGTCGATGATTTATCGTGACTACAGCCGTAAAGAGGGGGAGTGGATCCCGAACGAATTTGGCGGGCGCGAGAATCTTGAAGCGATTGAATTCTTGCGTAATACCAACCGTATTCTTGGTGAGCAGGTTTCCGGTGCGGTGACAATGGCTGAGGAGTCTACCGATTTCCCTGGCGTTTCTCGTCCGCAGGATATGGGCGGTCTGGGCTTCTGGTACAAGTGGAACCTCGGCTGGATGCATGACACCCTGGACTACATGAAGCTCGACCCGATTTATCGTCAGTATCATCACGATAAACTGACCTTCGGGATGCTCTACAACTACACTGAAAACTTCGTCCTGCCGTTGTCGCATGATGAAGTGGTCCACGGTAAAAAATCGATTCTCGACCGCATGCCGGGCGACGCATGGCAGAAATTCGCTAACCTGCGCGCTTACTATGGCTGGATGTGGGCATTTCCGGGCAAGAAACTGCTGTTCATGGGGAACGAATTTGCCCAGGGCCGCGAGTGGAACCATGACGCCAGCCTCGACTGGCATCTGTTGGAAGGCGGCGATAACTGGCACCACGGTGTCCAGCGTCTGGTGCGCGATCTGAACCTCACCTACCGCCACCATAAAGCAATGCATGAACTGGATTTTGACCCGTACGGCTTTGAATGGCTGGTGGTGGATGACAAAGAACGCTCGGTGCTGATCTTTGTGCGTCGCGATAAAGAGGGTAACGAAATTATCGTTGCCAGTAACTTTACGCCGGTGCCGCGTCATGATTATCGCTTCGGCATTAATCAGCCAGGTAAATGGCGTGAAATCCTCAATACCGATTCCATACACTATCACGGCAGTAATGCAGGCAATGGCGGCACGGTACACAGCGATGAGATTGCCAGCCACGGTCGTCAGCATTCACTAAGCCTGACGCTACCACCGCTGGCCACTATCTGGCTGGTTCGGGAGGCAGAATGACACAACTCGCCATTGGCAAACCCGCTCCCCTCGGCGCGCATTACGACGGTCAGGGCGTCAACTTCACACTTTTCTCCGCTCATGCCGAGCGGGTAGAACTGTGTGTCTTTGACGCCAATGGCCAGGAACATCGCTATGACTTGCCAGGGAACAGTGGCGACATTTGGCACGGTTATCTGCCGGATGCGCGCCCGGGTTTGCGTTATGGTTATCGCGTTCATGGCCCCTGGCAACCCGCCGAGGGGCATCGCTTTAACCCGGCGAAGTTGTTGATTGATCCTTGCGCGCGGCAAATTGACGGGGAGTTTAAAGATAACCCGCTGCTGCACGCCGGTCATAATGAACCTGACTATCGCGACAACGCCGCCATTGCGCCGAAATGCGTAGTGGTGGTTGATCACTATGACTGGGAAGATGACGCCCCGCCGCGCACGCCGTGGGGCAGCACCATCATTTATGAAGCCCATGTCAAAGGATTAACGTACTTGCACCCGGAGATCCCGGTCGAGATCCGTGGCACTTATAAAGCCCTCGGGCATCCGGTGATGATCAACTATTTGAAACAATTGGGCATTACCGCGCTGGAACTGCTGCCAGTGGCGCAGTTTGCCAGTGAACCACGTCTGCAACGCATGGGGCTAAGTAACTACTGGGGTTACAACCCGGTGGCGATGTTTGCGCTGCATCCGGCGTATGCCTGCTCGCCAGAAACGGCGCTGGATGAGTTTCGCGATGCAATCAAAGCACTGCATAAAGCGGGTATCGAAGTCATTCTTGATATCGTGCTCAACCATAGTGCGGAACTGGACCTCGACGGCCCGTTATTCTCGCTGCGTGGGATCGATAACCGTAGCTATTATTGGATAAGAGAAGACGGCGATTATCACAACTGGACCGGTTGCGGCAACACGCTCAATTTGAGTCATCCGGCGGTGGTGGATTATGCCAGCGCCTGCCTGCGTTATTGGGTAGAAACCTGCCACGTCGATGGTTTCCGCTTTGATCTGGCGGCAGTCATGGGCCGTACGCCAGAGTTCCGTCAGGATGCGCCGTTGTTTACCGCTATCCAGAACTGCCCGGTGCTCTCGCAGGTGAAGTTAATTGCTGAACCGTGGGATATCGCTCCTAGTGGTTATCAGGTGGGAAATTTCCCGCCGCTGTTTGCCGAGTGGAACGATCATTTCCGCGATGCTGCCCGTCGTTTCTGGCTACATTATGATTTGCCTCTGGGGGCGTTTGCCGGGCGTTTTGCTGCCTCCAGCGATGTTTTTAAACGTAATGGTCGTCTGCCGAGTGCCGCGATTAATCTCGTCACCGCGCATGACGGTTTTACGCTTCGCGACTGCGTTTGCTTCAACCATAAACACAATGAAGCAAACGGAGAAGAAAATCGCGACGGGACCAACAACAATTACAGTAACAATCATGGTAAAGAAGGGTTAGGCGGTACTCTTGACCTGGTTGAACGGCGGCGCGACAGCATTCATGCCCTGTTAACAACGTTGTTGCTCTCCCAGGGCACGCCGATGTTACTGGCCGGTGACGAACATGGTCACAGCCAGCATGGCAATAACAATGCCTACTGTCAGGATAACCAATTAAACTGGTTGGACTGGTCGCAGGCAAGCAGTGGTTTAACCGCATTTACCGCCGCGTTAATCCATCTGCGCAAGCGCATTCCCGCTTTGGTGGAGAATCGCTGGTGGGAAGAAGGTGACGGCAATGTCCGTTGGCTAAATCGATATGCTCAACCTTTAAGCACGGATGAGTGGCAAAACGGGCCGAAACAGCTGCAAATTCTGCTCTCGGATCGCTTTTTGATCGCAATTAACGCCACGCTTGAGGTAACAGAGATTGTTTTACCTGCTGGGGAGTGGCACGCCATTCCCCCATTCGCTGGAGAGGATAACCCAGTGATTACGGTTGTCTGGCAGGGACCTGCACACGGATTGTGTGTGTTCCAGAGATGATAAAAAAGGAGTTAGTCATGGTTAGTTTAGAGAAGAACGATCACTTAATGTTGGCGCGCCAGCTGCCATTGAAATCTGTTGCCCTGATACTGGCGGGAGGACGTGGTACCCGCCTGAAGGATTTAACCAATAAGCGAGCAAAACCGGCCGTACACTTCGGCGGTAAGTTCCGCATTATTGACTTTGCGCTGTCTAACTGCATCAACTCTGGGATCCGTCGTATGGGCGTGATCACCCAGTACCAGTCCCACACTCTGGTGCAGCACATTCAGCGCGGCTGGTCATTCTTCAATGAAGAAATGAACGAGTTTGTCGATCTGCTGCCAGCACAGCAGAGAATGAAAGGGGAAAACTGGTATCGCGGCACCGCAGATGCGGTCACCCAAAACCTCGACATTATCCGCCGTTATAAAGCGGAATACGTGGTGATCCTGGCGGGCGACCATATCTACAAGCAAGACTACTCGCGTATGCTTATCGATCACGTCGAAAAAGGCGCACGTTGCACCGTTGCTTGTATGCCAGTACCGATTGAAGAAGCCTCCGCATTTGGCGTTATGGCGGTTGATGAGAACGATAAAATTATCGAATTCGTTGAAAAACCTGCTAACCCACCGTCAATGCCGAACGATCCGAGCAAATCTCTGGCGAGTATGGGTATCTACGTCTTTGACGCCGACTATCTGTATGAACTGCTGGAAGAAGACGATCGTGATGAGAACTCCAGCCACGACTTTGGCAAAGATTTGATTCCCAAGATCACCGAAGCCGGTCTGGCCTATGCGCACCCGTTCCCGCTCTCTTGCGTACAATCCGACCCGGATGCCGAGCCGTACTGGCGCGATGTGGGTACGCTGGAAGCTTACTGGAAAGCGAATCTCGATCTGGCCTCTGTGGTGCCGGAACTGGATATGTACGATCGCAATTGGCCAATTCGCACCTACAATGAATCATTACCGCCAGCGAAATTCGTGCAGGATCGCTCCGGTAGCCACGGGATGACCCTTAACTCACTGGTATCCGGCGGTTGTGTGATCTCCGGTTCGGTGGTGGTGCAGTCCGTTCTGTTCTCGCGCGTTCGCGTGAATTCATTCTGCAACATTGATTCCGCCGTATTGTTACCGGAAGTATGGGTAGGTCGCTCGTGCCGTCTGCGCCGCTGCGTCATCGATCGTGCTTGTGTTATCCCGGAAGGCATGGTGATTGGTGAAAACGCAGAGGAAGATGCACGTCGTTTCTATCGTTCAGAAGAAGGCATCGTGCTGGTAACGCGCGAAATGCTACGGAAGTTAGGGCATAAACAGGAGCGATAATGCAGGTTTTACATGTATGTTCAGAGATGTTCCCGCTGCTTAAAACCGGCGGTCTGGCTGATGTTATTGGGGCATTACCCGCAGCACAAATCGCAGACGGCGTTGACGCTCGCGTACTGTTGCCTGCATTTCCCGATATTCGCCGTGGCGTGACCGATGCGCAGGTAGTATCCCGTCGTGATACTTTCGCCGGGCATATCACGCTGTTGTTCGGTCATTACAACGGGGTTGGCATATACCTGATTGACGCGCCGCATCTCTATGATCGTCCGGGAAGCCCGTATCACGATACCAACTTATTTGCCTATACCGACAACGTATTGCGTTTTGCGCTGCTGGGGTGGGTTGGGGCAGAAATGGCCAGCGGGCTTGACCCATTCTGGCGTCCTGATGTGGTGCATGTGCACGACTGGCATGCAGGTCTTGCGCCTGCGTATCTGGCGGCGCGCGGGCGTCCTGCGAAGTCGGTGTTTACTGTGCACAACCTGGCCTATCAAGGCATGTTTTATGCACATCACATGAATGACATCCAATTGCCATGGTCATTCTTTAATATTCATGGGCTGGAATTCAACGGACAAATCTCTTTCCTGAAGGCCGGTCTGTACTATGCCGATCACATTACGGCGGTCAGTCCAACCTACGCTCGCGAGATCACCGAACCGCAGTTTGCCTACGGTATGGAAGGTCTGTTGCAACAGCGTCACCGTGAAGGGCGTCTTTCAGGCGTACTGAACGGCGTGGACGAGAAAATCTGGAGTCCAGAGACGGACTTACTGTTGGCCTCGCGTTACACCCGCGATACGTTGGAAGATAAAGCGGAAAATAAGAGCCAGTTACAAATCGCAATGGGGCTTAAGGTTGACGATAAAGTGCCGCTTTTTGCAGTGGTGAGCCGTCTGACCAGCCAGAAAGGTCTCGACCTGGTGCTGGAAGCCTTACCGGGGCTTCTGGAGCAGGGCGGGCAGCTGGCGCTACTCGGCGCGGGCGATCCGGTGCTGCAGGAAGGTTTCCTTGCGGCGGCAGCGGAATACCCCGGTCAGGTGGGCGTTCAGATTGGCTATCACGAAGCATTTTCGCATCGCATTATGGGCGGCGCGGACGTCATTCTGGTGCCCAGCCGTTTTGAACCGTGCGGCTTAACGCAACTTTATGGATTGAAGTACGGTACGCTGCCGTTAGTGCGGCGCACCGGTGGGCTTGCTGATACGGTTTCTGACTGTTCTCTTGAGAACCTTGCAGATGGCGTCGCCAGTGGGTTTGTCTTTGAAGATAGTAATGCCTGGTCGCTGTTACGGGCTATTCGGCGTGCTTTTGTACTGTGGTCCCGTCCTTCACTGTGGCGGTTTGTGCAACGTCAGGCTATGGCAATGGATTTTAGCTGGCAGGTCGCGGCGAAGTCGTACCGTGAGCTTTACTATCGCTTGAAATAGTTTTCAGGAAACGCCTATATGAATGCTCCGTTTACATATTCATCGCCCACGCTTAGCGTAGAAGCTCTTAAGCACTCTATCGCTTACAAGCTGATGTTTACGATTGGAAAGGACCCGGTCGTCGCCAATAAACATGAATGGCTGAACGCAACGTTATTTGCTGTGCGCGATCGTCTCGTGGAGCGCTGGTTACGTTCAAACCGTGCCCAGTTGTCGCAAGAAACTCGTCAGGTTTACTACCTGTCGATGGAGTTTTTGATTGGCCGTACGCTCTCCAACGCCATGTTGTCGCTAGGAATTTACGAAGATGTACAGGGCGCACTGGAAGCGATGGGGTTAAATCTCGAAGAGCTGATTGATGAAGAAAATGACCCAGGCCTCGGTAACGGTGGCCTGGGACGTCTGGCGGCTTGCTTCCTTGATTCTCTGGCGACGTTAGGGTTGCCGGGGCGCGGTTACGGCATCCGCTATGACTACGGTATGTTCAAGCAGAACATCGTTAACGGTAGCCAGAAAGAGTCGCCAGACTACTGGCTGGAATACGGTAACCCGTGGGAATTCAAACGCCACAACACGCGCTATAAAGTCCGTTTTGGTGGTCGCATTCAGCAGGAAGGTAAAAAAACGCGCTGGATTGAAACCGAAGAGATTCTGGGAGTCGCTTACGATCAGATAATCCCTGGTTACGACACCGACGCGACCAACACGCTGCGTTTGTGGAGTGCGCAAGCCAGTAGCGAAATTAACCTCGGTAAATTCAACCAGGGTGACTACTTCGCGGCAGTGGAAGATAAAAACCACTCCGAGAACGTATCTCGCGTACTGTATCCGGATGACTCCACCTACTCCGGGCGTGAGCTGCGCCTGCGTCAGGAATACTTCTTGGTTTCCTCGACCATTCAGGACATTTTAAGCCGTCATTATCAGTTGCATAAAACCTACGATAACCTGGCGGATAAAATCGCGATTCATCTCAATGATACCCATCCGGTACTGTCGATTCCTGAGATGATGCGTCTGCTGATCGATGAGCACCAATTTAGCTGGGACGACGCGTTTGAGGTGTGTTGTCAGGTCTTCTCCTACACTAACCACACGCTGATGAGCGAGGCGCTGGAAACCTGGCCGGTTGATATGCTGGGTAAAATTCTGCCGCGTCACCTGCAGATCATCTTTGAAATCAACGACTATTTCCTGAAAACCTTGCAGGAACAGTATCCGAACGATACCGATCTGCTGGGACGGGCGTCGATCATTGATGAATCCAACGGTCGTCGTGTGCGTATGGCCTGGCTGGCGGTTGTTGTGAGCCACAAAGTTAACGGTGTATCGGAACTGCACTCTAATCTGATGGTGCAATCGTTGTTTGCCGACTTTGCGAAAATCTTCCCGGGTCGTTTCACCAACGTCACCAACGGTGTGACGCCGCGTCGCTGGCTGGCGGTAGCGAACCCATCGCTTTCAGCCGTGCTGGACGAACACCTGGGCCGTAACTGGCGCACCGACCTTAGCCTGCTTAATGAGCTGCAACAACACTGTGATTTCCCAATGGTTAATCACGCTGTGCATCAGGCGAAGCTGGAGAACAAAAAGCGTCTGGCAGAGTATATCGCCCAGCAGCTGAATGTGGTGGTGAATCCAAAGGCGTTGTTCGATGTACAAATCAAACGTATTCACGAATACAAACGTCAATTGATGAATGTGTTGCATGTGATTACCCGCTATAACCGCATCAAGGCCGACCCGGATGCGAAGTGGGTACCGCGCGTGAATATTTTTGGCGGTAAGGCGGCTTCGGCCTATTACATGGCGAAGCACATTATTCATTTGATCAATGACGTAGCGAAAGTGATCAACAACGATCCGCAGATTGGCGATAAGCTGAAAGTCGTGTTCATCCCGAACTACAGCGTTAGCCTGGCGCAGTTGATCATTCCGGCGGCAGATCTGTCTGAACAGATTTCGCTGGCAGGGACGGAAGCTTCCGGCACCAGTAACATGAAGTTTGCGCTTAACGGTGCGCTGACTATCGGTACGTTGGACGGTGCGAATGTCGAGATGCTGGATCATGTCGGTGCTGACAATATCTTTATTTTTGGTAACACAGCGGAAGAAGTGGAAGAACTGCGTCGTCAGGGCTACAAACCGCGTGAATACTACGAGAAAGATGAGGAGCTGCATCAGGTGCTGACGCAAATCGGCAGCGGTGTATTCAGTCCGGAAGATCCGGGTCGCTATCGCGATCTGGTTGATTCGCTGATCAACTTCGGCGATCACTACCAGGTACTGGCGGATTATCGCAGCTATGTCGATTGTCAGGATAAAGTCGACGAACTCTACGAGCTTCAGGAAGAGTGGACCGCAAAAGCGATGCTGAACATTGCCAATATGGGCTACTTCTCTTCTGACCGTACTATCAAAGAGTACGCTGATCATATCTGGCATATCGATCCGGTGAGATTGTAATTTCACTAATAAATAGAACGGGGCCAAAGGGTCTAATGCCGATCAGTTAAGGATCAGTTGACCGATCCAGTGGCTGTGTAAGAATCCGGAAACGCTCACTTGTTTCCGGA